>PWLT01000286.1 GCA_003558415.1 Hyphomicrobiales bacterium | reverse complement strand
CCCCCAAGACGATTGTCGAAATTGTTGCGACACCGATCCCTCGGAACTAGGATGAAACATCCCTCGTGGCGAGATCGTCTTCCGCCGCCCCGCGGTCGCTCCCCACTCGCCCCGTCCGCCGACCGTTCTTACCCGCCGGTCGTTTCCGTTTACCCGCCAAGCCTTCCACGAACCCATCTACAGGCGATCGATCGGCTGTAGAGGAGCCTGTCATCATGAAGCGTTCAATTCGAAGGGTCGTGCAGCTGTGCCTCGTGCTTTCACTCGTGACCGTTCTCGGCGTCGGCCCCGCTTCGGCGGGCTGGCTGCTCAACCGGCACCGTTGTCGCACCGTTGTCACGCCTTGCCCGCCGCAGCCGTGTCGGGTTTCTATTTCGCCCACCCCGATGCCGCCTATTTCGGCATCGGCCGGATCGGGCGTGACCAGGTCGCCGACTACGCCGCCCGCAAGGGCATGAGCGTGGCCGACGCCGAGAGCTGGCTCTCACCGAGCCTGAGCTACACCCCCACCCGGGCCGAACCCGAGCCCGAACGCAAGATCGCCTGAACGCGGCGGTCCGAACGAACCTGAACAAGGAGAACAGAGACATGAAGAACAAGTCCTGGCTTTTCACCTCCGAATCCGTTTCGGAAGGTCACCCGGACAAGGTCTGCGACCGCATCTCGGATGCGGTGCTCGATGCCTTCCTGAGCGAAGATCCCGAAGCGCGCGTGGGTTGCGAGACGCTCGCAACCACCCATCACGTCACGATTGCCGGCGAGGTGCGCGGCCCCGACAGCGTGCTCAAGCGCGTCGAGGAGATCGCCCGCGATGCGATCCGCGACATCGGCTATGAGCAGCTCGGGTTTTCGTGGAAGGATGCCGAGATCATCAACCGCCTGCACGCGCAGTCGGGCGATATCGCGCAGGGCGTCGATGCGGGCGACAAGGGCGAGGAAGGTGCCGGCGATCAAGGCATCATGTTCGGCTATGCCTGCAACGAGACCGATGAGCTGATGCCCGCGCCGATCCAGTTCGCCCACCGGATCCTGCGCTACATGGCCGAGGACCGCAAGGCGGGCAAGCGCCCCGAATTCGGCCCCGATTCCAAGAGCCAGGTGACGCTGAAATATGAAAACGGCAAGCCCGTGGGCGTGGATACCGTGCTCGTCTCCACCCAGCACATGGAGGAGATGACCCAGGACGAAGTGCGCGCGCTGGTCGAGCCCTATATCCGCCGCGCCTTCCCCGAGGACTGGAACCTGCCCGACAACAAGATCCTCGTGAACCCGACGGGGCGCTTCATCACCGGCGGCCCCGACGGCGACGCCGGGCTGACCGGGCGCAAGATCATCGTCGATACCTATGGCGGTGCGGCGCTGCATGGCGGCGGGGCGTTCTCGGGCAAGGATCCGACCAAGGTGGACCGCTCGGCCGCCTATGCCGCGCGCTATCTGGCCAAGAACGTCGTCGCCGCCGGGCTGGCCGACAAGTGCCAGATCCAGCTTGCCTATGCCATCGGTGTGCCCGAGCCCGTCGCGGTCTATGTCGACACGCTGGGGACCGGCCGTGTGGACGAGGAAAAGCTTTCGCAGAAGCTGCGTGAAATGGTACGACTGACGCCGCGCGGGATCCGCGACCATCTGGATCTGCACCGCCCGATCTACCAGCGCACCGCCGCCTATGGCCATTTCGGCCGTGCACCCGATGCCGATGGCGGATTTTCCTGGGAGCGCACGGATCTGGCGCAGGAGCTGGCCAGCACCTTCGGCGTGAGCCGCGCCGCCGAGTGACGAAGACACATGCCGCGCTTGCGCGCGGCCCCGTGTGACCATATCCGGGTCGCCTGCGGGCGGCCCGTACAGCATGAAGGAAAATGACATGAACAAACCCGAGAAATTCAACCCGGCCGACAGTGCCATCAAGGACATTTCGCTTGCCGCCTACGGGCGCAAGGAGCTTGAGATCGCGCAGACGGAAATGCCCGGCCTGATGGCGCTGCGCGAGGAATTCGGCAGCACCAAGCCGCTCAAGGGCGCGCGCATCGCGGGCTCACTGCACATGACCATCCAGACCGGCGTGCTCATCGAGACGCTGGTGGCGCTGGGCGCGGATGTGCGCTGGGCGTCGTGCAACATCTTCTCCACCCAGGACCACGCCGCCGCCGCGATCGCCGAGACCGGTGTGCCGGTCTTTGCCGTCAAGGGCGAGAGCCTCGTGGAGTACTGGGACTATTGCGACCGCATCTTCCAGTTCGAGGGCGGCGCGAACATGATTCTCGACGATGGCGGCGATGCCACGCTATATGTCCTGATCGGGGCGCGCGTCGAGGAGGGCGAGGAAGAGCTGATCGCCAAACCCGAGAGCGAAGAGGAAGAGGCGCTGTTTGCGCAGATCCGCAAGCGCATGAAGGAAACACCGGGCTGGTTCGTCAAGCAGCGCCATGCTCTTCAGGGCGTGACCGAGGAGACCACGACCGGCGTGCACCGTCTCTATCAGATGATGGAGAAGGGGCATCTGCCCTTCCCGGCGATCAACGTCAACGACTCGGTCACCAAGTCCAAGTTCGACAACAAGTATGGCTGCAAGGAAAGCCTCGTCGACGGGATCCGCCGCGCCACCGACACCATGATGGCCGGCAAGACCGCCGTGGTGTGCGGCTATGGCGATGTCGGCAAGGGCTCGGCCGCGTCGCTGCGCGGTGCGGGTGCGCGCGTGAAGGTCACCGAGATCGACCCGATCTGCGCGCTGCAGGCGGCGATGGACGGCTTTGAGGTCGTCCAGCTCGAGGATGTGGTCAAGACCGGCGACATCTTCATCACCACGACCGGCAACAAGGACGTCATCCGCGCCGAGCACATGCGCGAGATGAAGGACATGGCGATCGTCGGCAATATCGGCCATTTCGACAACGAGATTCAGGTGGCGGCGCTCAAGAACCACAAATGGACCAACATCAAGGAGCAGGTGGACATGATCGAGATGCCCTCGGGCAATCGCATCATCCTGCTCTCCGAGGGCCGTCTGCTCAACCTGGGCAATGCGACCGGGCATCCGAGCTTCGTGATGTCGGCATCCTTCACCAACCAGGTGCTCGCCCAGATCGAGCTGTTCACCAAGGGCGATCAGTACGGCAACGAGGTCTATGTGCTGCCCAAGCATCTCGACGAGAAGGTCGCGCGGCTGCATCTGGAGAAGATCGGCGTCAGGCTGACCGAGCTGAGCCCCGATCAGGCCGAATATATCGGTGTCACCCCCGAAGGGCCCTACAAGCCCGAGCATTACCGCTATTGAGGGGCGCGACCCGAAAGGAGGCAAGATGAGCAATGATCAGATGATCGTCGGCATCGGCAATGCGCTTGTCGATGTCGTCGCCAGCGTCCCCGAGGCGGCGCTGGCGCGCCACTCCCTGGAGAAGGGCGGCATGGCGCTGGTGGACAGCGCCGCCGCCGAGGCGCTTTACGGCGAGGTCGGCCCCGGCGTGCAGCAATCCGGCGGCTCGGTGGCCAATTCCATCGCCCATCTGGCCGATGTGGGGTTGCCGGGCTGTTATCTGGGCAAGGTCGCCGATGATGATCTGGGCGCGCATTTCCGCAAGGAGATGACCGATCTGGGCATTGCCTGTCCCGTGCCTGCGGGCACGGGCGGCCCGGGCACCGGGCGCTGCGTGGTGCTGGTCACCCCCGATGGCGAGCGCACCATGAGCACCTTTCTGGGTGCGGCGCAGGGGCTGGCCACCGCCGATATCGATGCCGCCATGCCCGAGCGTTTCGCGATGCTCCTCGTCGAGGGGTATCTGTGGGACGCGCCCGAGGGCGACGCGGTGATCGCGGCGGCGGCGCGCAAGGCCAAGGCCGCCGGGGCGCGCGTTGCGCTCACACCCTCGGATGCCGGCTGCGTGGAGCGCAATCGCGATGCGATGCTGGGCTTCATCACCGCGCATTGCGACGTGTTGATCGGCAACCACCACGAGGTCGGCGCGCTGTCGGGCAATGACGACCCCGAGGCGGCGCTCGACTGGGCGCTCTCGCAGGTCGATACGGTCGCGGTCACCGAGAGCGAGAAGGGCTCGCGCGTGGCGAATGGCGGCGGGCGCCACCGGATCGCGGCGGAGCCGGTCTCACGCGTGCTCGACACGACCGGGGCGGGCGACGCCTATGCCAGCGGCTTCCTGGCCGGGCTGGTGCGCGGCAAGCCCATCGCGGAGGCCGCGCGCGATGGCGCGGCGCTGGCGGCCACGGTGCTGACCCATTACGGCGCCCGTGACGGCGAGGCCGCGCGCGCATTGCCCCGCGCGGGATGACCCATGCGCGCCCGTCGCGCCCGCGCGGCGCGATGATGGGAATTTTCGCGGGCCCCGCCGCAAGGTCGGGGCCCGCGTTTTCGTTTCAGAAGCTCAGCGTCGCAGCACCAGCCATGATGCGCTCATGCATCGCGCTGGCGCCGGTGATGGTGACCCCCTCGATCAGATCGCCCTCCTCATAGCCGCGCGCCTTGACGCAGGGTGTGCAGGCCCACAACGTGCCGCCACGGGCGAGGAAATCCGCAACCAGCGCGGCGAGCGGCTCGAGTGGCTGCATATGGGTCATGTCGGCGGCGCGCCGGCGCACGATATCGACGGCGCCGCAGGTGAGGAAGATCGACACCTTCATCCCTGCGGTGATTGCGCCGTTCGCGATGGTGAATCCCACCGAGGCGCGCTCATCCTCGGGGCCATGCGTCATCATGACGACGAGTTCTTCGGTCTGAGCCAAGGCTGGTCCTCCCTTTCCAACTGTGACGTCCATGGGCGCCCGGCCTCGGACGCGGGCGCGGCCGGGCTCTTGGGATGCCGCAGCGAGCCTATCGTGGCGCGCGCGCGGATTCTTGGTGAAGGCCTGGAGGTTTCGCGTATTCGCGCCGCTTTCCGGTCCCGACGAGGCGCGTCCTCAGGAAATCCTCAGGATTTCCACAGCCATCGCGCAAGCGCCGCTGCCGCGCGGGCGCTAGGGTGCGGGATGATCCGACAATGGGAGAGGAGTCGCCAGGATGAATGTGCCCAATGACGTGGCCGCCGCACCGAACCAGGAGGCCGACACGGAATTCGTCCAGTTCTGGAACGAGGTGCTGGGTCCGAAATTCAACCGTTTCCGGCATGTGCTGGCCGGCGGGCTGACCTATCACAGCGAGGCGGTCTTCCCACGCCTGCCGGTCAAGCCGGGGGATCGGGTGCTCGACGTGGGTTGCGGCTGGGGCGACACGGCCCAGAAGCTCGCCGGGATCGTTGGCCCAGAGGGCGAGGTCATCGGTGTCGACTGCTGTGACGCCTTCCTCGAGATCGCGCGCCAGGAAGCCGCCGAAGCCGGGGTGACGAACCTTGATTTCATGCGTGGCGACGCCGAGGTTGCGCTGCCCGAGGGCGAGTTCGATTTCGTCTTCGCCCGCTTCGGGACCATGTTCTTTGCCAACCCCGTTGCGGGGCTGCGCAACATGCGCAAGTCGCTCCGGCCCGGCGGGCGGATGGTCCATATCGTGTGGCGCGATTCAGCCGACAACCCCTGGCTGTCCATGGCCAAGAATATCGTCCTGCAATACCTGCCGCCGCCGGGCGAGGATGCGCGCACCTGCGGGCCGGGGCCGTTCTCGATGTCCGACGAGGCGACGGTGCGAAAGATGATGGAGATCGCCGGATACGAGGACATCACCTTCGAGCGCGTCGATGCCGCCGTGAGGGTGGGCGACGATGTCGCCGATGCCGTCGCCTTCCAGCTTGCCATCGGGCCGGCGGGCGAGGTGTTCCGCGAAGCCGGAGAGCTTGCCGAGCAGAAGCGCCCGGAGATCGAGGCTGCGCTCGCGGACGCGATCAATCAACAAAAGCGCGATGCCGACGGGATCGTGATGGACAGTTCCTCCTGGGTGATCGGGGGGCGGAATCCGGGCCACTGATCGCTCGGTTCGCGAGGCCCTGGCGCGGCGCCCGGTGACGGGCGCCGCACTCCTGATGCCGGGCTGTGTCACCGCCATGGTGAAATCTGCATTTCCCGTGTATTATTCTCTCCTGGCATGACGCGGTGCGGCTGGCCGCAGCGCGTTGAAGAGTAGGGATGTGACACGGCGCCCGCGCGGCAGGGGCGGTTGCCCATGCTTTGGGGGATGTCGCGCCTCGGCCGGGAGAACAGGGGATGACGACCGGTTTCTCGACAGTCGTCGCGGTGCGAGACCCAGTAATTGACGCGCAGCCCGGTCACGCCGAGGCAGCGCAAGCACGGCTGGAGGAATTGCTTACCCGCGAGGCGCGCCGCGCCGGGGGGTGGATGCTGGGCAGTGAAGCCGGCCAGGCGATCTGCGTGCTTGCCGATCCCAAGGCGGCGCTTCGCCTTGCCGCCACGCTGCATGCCGCTGCGTCGGGTACCGGGCTGGGTGTGGGTATCCATGGCGGTCCGGTCTCGCGTGATCGCTCGGGTGCGGGGCACCGCCTCGCACCGCTCGCCGGGCAACTCGCCAGCGCCGCGGGGCAGGGCGGGACGCTGATCTCGCAGGCGGTTCGCGACACTCTGGGCGATGCGTTCGGCGAGGCCATTGTCGCGCATGGACCCATTGACGGAACGGAGCCACCGCTGGAGGCGTTTCGTGTCACGCCGGACATGTGTGAAAATGCGCGCGCGATCCTTGCCTTTGGCCCCTTCGAACTCGACACCGAACGCTTCGAGCTGCGCCGCGAGGGCAAGCCCGTGACGCTGGAGCCGCGCACCTTCGATCTGCTCGCGCTTCTGGCGCGCAACATGGGCCGCACGGTCACCAAGGACGAGATATTCGCCACCGTATGGAAGGGGCGCGCGGTTTCGGATGCGGCGTTGAGCAGCCAGGTCAAGGCCGCGCGTCAGGCACTGGGTGACAGCGGCGCGCGCCAGGCGGTGATCGCCACCGTGCATGGGCGCGGCTTCCGGCTCCGGCGGCTTGCGCCCGCCAGCGCCGACTGGGCCGAGCCGGCCGATGCGCAGCGCCCCGACGTGCCGCGCCTGATGACCGTGCGCCCCGCGATCGTGGTGCTGCCCTTTGCCAATCTCGATCACGACGGCGGCGGCGCCGTGCTTGCCGACGGGGTCACCGAGGACATCGTCACCGCGCTCTCACGCAACCGGTGGCTCAACGTGATCGCCCGCAATCCGGCCTTCGCCTTTCGCGGCGCGGACAGCAACATCGTCGATCTGGTGCGCAAGCTCGGGGCCGATTACGTCGTCAGCGGCACGCTTCAGCGCGCGGGGAACCGGGTGCGGGTCAACGCACAACTCAGCGACGCGCTTGATCAGCGCAGCATCTGGTCCGAGCGCTTCGACCGCGAACTGGTCGATGTCTTCGATCTGCAGGAGGAGATCTCGCGCCTGGTCGCGGCGCGGGTGGCCAATGAGCTGGGGATCAATGAACAGCGCAAGGCGGCGGCGCGCCCGCGCCGCAATCGGGGCGCGTGGGAGCTCTACCAGCTCGGCTCGGCGGAGTTCTATCGCTTCAACCCCGCCAGCAACCTGCGCGCGCAGCTCCTGTTTCGCCAGGCGATCCGGGTCGATCCGGAGTTTTCCGAACCCTATTCGCGGCTGGCCTATGCGATGGTCCTCAACATGGTCTATTTCGAGGGGGCGGTTGAGGGCGGGACGCTCGACGCGGCGCTCGATTACGCCATGCGCGGCGTGGCCTGTGACGAGGAGGACGCCAACGCTTATTTCGCGCTCGGTCGCGTGCGTCTGGCGCGGCGCGAGTACCAGATGGCTATTGATGCGCTTGAGCAATCGCTTGATCTCAACCCCTGTCTGGCGCTGGCGCATTGCGGGTTGGGGGATTCGCTGGCCTATGAGGGGCGGCTGGACGAGTCGATCCGTCATTTCGAGACCGCGATCGCGTTGAGCCCCTATGACCCGTTCCGATGGGCGTTCATGTCCTATCGCGCGCTGGCGCATCTGTTCGGCGAGGAATACGAGGCGGCGGCCCAGTGGTCGCGCAAGGCCGCGCAGGTGCCCAATGCGCATTACTCGGCGCTCGTGAACCGCCTCGCGGCGCTGGGCCATATCGGCGCGCGCGATCAGATCGACAGCGCGCGTCATGATCTCGAGCGGCTCAAACCCGGATTTTCCCGCAAGCAGGCCGAGCAGCGGCTGTTCTTTGTCAAGCAGCAGGAACACCTCGCGGCCATTCTTGAGGGGCTTCGCAAGGCCGGGGTGAACTGAGCGACCGGGAAGCGGCCGCTCAGCCGTCCATCTCGACGCCCAGCGCGCGGGCGACGGTGAAGATGTCCTTGTCGCCGCGCCCGCACATGTTCATCACGATCAGGTGGTCGCGCGGTAGTTCGGGGGCGATCTTGATGACATGGGCGAGCGCATGGCTGGGCTCGAGCGCGGGGATGATCCCCTCCTGCGCGCAGCACAGCTGAAACGCCTCAAGCGCCTCCGAATCGGTGACCGAGACATATTCGGCCCGCCCGCTTTCGTGCAGCCAGGCGTGTTCGGGGCCGATGCCCGGATAGTCGAGCCCCGCCGAGATCGAATGCCCCTCGAGGATCTGGCCGTCATCGTCCTGAAGCAGATAGGTGCGGTTGCCGTGCAGCACGCCCGGCCGCCCGCCGGTGAGCGAGGCGCAGTGCTGCATCGTCTCGTCCACGCCCTTGCCGCCGGCCTCAACCCCGATGATGCGCACCGACGCATCGTCGAGGAAGGGGTGAAACAACCCCATCGCGTTCGAGCCGCCGCCGATGGCCGCGACGATGGTGTCGGGCAGCCGGCCCTCGGCCTCGTGCAGTTGCGCCTTCGTCTCCTTGCCGATGATGGATTGGAAATCGCGCACCATGGCCGGGTAGGGGTGGGGGCCGGCGACGGTACCGATGCAGTAGAACGTGTCGCGCACATTGGTCACCCAGTCGCGCAGCGCGTCGTTCATCGCATCCTTGAGCGTGCCGCGCCCCGAGGTGACGGGTACGACCTCGGCGCCAAGCAGCTTCATGCGGAAAACGTTGGGCGACTGACGCTCCACGTCATGGGCGCCCATATAGACCACGCATTGCAGGCCGAACTTGGCGCAGACCGTGGCGGTGGCCACACCGTGCTGGCCGGCGCCCGTCTCGGCGATGATGCGGGTCTTGCCCATGCGGCGGGCGAGGATGATCTGGCCGAGAACATT
>PWLT01000379.1 GCA_003558415.1 Hyphomicrobiales bacterium | reverse complement strand
CCCGCGCCGCCGACACCGAAGACCGTGATCCGCGGCGTGAGTTCCTCGCGTTCCGTCATAATGAGATTGAGTGTCATCGCTTGTCCCGCCTGTGCTTGAGTCCGCCTGCGCCGCTTGTCCCGCGTATTTCCTCCCACCCTACAGGCCAAGCCCGTCGAGGTCATCAAAAAAACGCGAAAAACCCACAAAATCTTGAACGGTTTCGGGCCTTATCAGCGGCATTTCGCCACCTCCACAGCATGTGGTGGTCACCAGTTCTCTCTGAACCATCTTAACGCGCGCCGCAGCGAGCGGGCCGGGTAGCGGTCGGCGGGGATTTCGAAATCCCACCACTCGTCCTGCGGATGCGCGGCAAACAGGCTCAGCCCCACGGCGCCCGAGAAGGCCGGGCCCGTGGCCGCCTGCGGCAGCCCCTGCACGCGTAGCGGCCGGCCCAGGCGCACCTGCTGGCCGAGGATGCGCGCGGCCAGCCCGTCGAGGCCGGGGATCTGGCTCGCGCCGCCCGTGAGCACGATCTGCTGGCTGGGAAGATGCTCGAACCCGGCGGCATCGAGCCGCGCGCGCACCTCCTCTAAGATCTCCTCGACGCGCGGGCGCATGATGCCGATCAGCTCGGCGCGGCTGACCGTTCGGCGGTCATGTTCCCAGTCTCCGGTCTCTCCGCCGATCTCGATCATCTCGCGATCATCGACCCCGGTTGCGACCACGCCGCCATAGAAGGTCTTGATACGCTCGGCAGTCGCCATCGGCACATGCAGGCCCTTGGAGATGTCGGCCGTGACATGCTCGCCGCCCATGCGCACGCTGTCAGCATAGATCATGTGCTTGCGGATGAAGATCGACAGCCCCGTCGCGCCGCCGCCCATGTCGATGCAGGCCGCGCCGAGTTCCTGCTCGTCCTCCACAAGGCTCGAGATGCCGGCGGCATAGCCCGAGGATGCCACGCCCGCCAGCTCAAGATCGCAGCGATTGATGCAGTGGATCAGATTGGCGATGGCGGAGTCGTCCACGCTGAGCAGGTGCATGTCGCAGGCCAGGCGGTTGCCGATCTGGCCGCGCGGGTCGGCCAGCCCGCTCAGGTGATCGAGCGCGAAGTTGACCGGCTGCGCGTGCAGCACCTCGCGCGCCGTGCCCAGATCCGGCGCCTCGCAGGCGGCCATCGCGCGGGCGATGTCGCGCTCGCTCACGGCGGTGTCCTCCACATCGACCTCTCCGGCGAGCCCGTAGGAGCGCGGATTGGCGCCCGAGAAACAGGCGATCACATGGTCGACGCGCATCTGCGCCATCTTCTGTGCGGCCTGCAGCGCAGTGCGCACGGCGCGCTCGGTTTCCTGCATGGCGCTGATTTCGCCGAAGCGCACGCCGCGCGAGCGGGTCGTCGCCGCGCCGATCACCCGGAACCCCGACTGCCCCGCCATCGGCCCGACCCCGTCAGCGGCGCGTTGACGTTCGGATCCGTCGAAGCGCAGCACCAGGCAGGCGATCTTGGAGGTGCCAACATCAAGCACCGCGATCACCCCGCGTTGCAGGGCTGCACGACGCGTCTGGCGCATGGCGCGCTGCTTGCGGTAAAGATCGGTCATCGGTTGCTCTCTCCTCGTTCCAGCGCCCGGATGCGCCGCAGTTCGACCAGCGCTTCCTCGCTCATCCGCACGGTCGGCCGCCCCGGAAGGCGCATGTCGACAAGTGCCACGTCGCGTTGCAAAAGTTCCTGCGACTGATCCAGCGCGATCACCCGCTCCAGGGCGCTGCCCGCGCCCTGCGCGGGCAGCTGAATCCGGCGCCCATCGGTCAGCACCGCATCCCAGCGCCGCTCTCCCACCCGCACCAGTCCCCGCAGCCGCGCGCCGAGCGGCTCGGCCGTCTCGATCAGCGCCAGCGCCTCGGGCACCGCCCTGTCCGCGCCCTCGCCCCCGATCAGCGGAAGATCGGCGCGCGCCGCACGGCGGCGCAGGCGGGCCACGCGGTGGCCCTCACCGTCGAGCAGCTCCAGCCCCTCGGGGGAGCGCCAGACCACCGCCGGCTCGCGCTCGCGGACATGCACCGTCAGAACCCCCTCCGACGTGATCCGCAGATTTGCCGAGGCCACCGCATCGAGCGCCTCGAAATCGGCGCGCAACGACTCGAGATCGATCTGGAAGGAACTCACCGGGAAGGACTCCGGACCCATTGCCTGCAACGCCGAATGCACGGGCTCGGAGGCCCCCTCGACCGTCATGCCCGTGACGCGGAATTCCGGGCGGGCCTCGATGATCGCCCAGGCATCCTCCCACGCGCCGGTGATTGCATCGCGCCGCGCCTCGTCCGAGAGCACGACACCCAGCGCGAAAACCAGCAGATAGGCCGGCAGGCCGACCCTCAGGGCGGTTCGGAACAGCGGTGTGAGCCACAGCCGGTGCAGCCGGTAGGAGAATCGGCTGGGGGCGGGATCGCGCCGGGTGCGCGCCGCTGCCGGCTCCGGAAACGGATGGGCGGCGAAATCGGGCGCGCCGGGAAGATCGCGCCTCACCCCGGCGTGCAGGCTTGGGCGCGACCCGGCCGGGCGCAGGAATGCGCCGCCTGGCTGACCATCCTGGCCGGGTCTCAGCGGTCGCATGACGCATCCTCCACCATCCAGCGGCAGAGCTCGGCAAAGCCGATCCCGCAGTGCGCGGCCTGTTCGGGGCTCAACGAGGTGGGCGTCATGCCCGGCTGGGTGTTGACCTCCAGCAGCACCAGCCCGGCCAGGCCGCGTTGCTCATCCCAGCGCAGGTCGGCGCGGCTCATCCCCCGGCAGCCCAGCGCCGCATGCGCACGAAGCGCGATGTCGAGGCAGGCATCGGTGACCTCTTGCGGCAGTTCGGCGGGCACCACATGGCGCGAGCCGCCGGGCGAGTATTTCGCGGCGTAGTCGTACCAGCCCTCGGTGACGATATCGGTCACCGCGAGCGCGCGCTCGCCCATCACCGTCACCGTCAGTTCGCGCCCGGGCACGAAAGCCTCCACCATGACCCGCTCGGGCATCTCGGGGCCAAGCACAGGTGGGACGTCCGCGCCTTCGGGCACGATATAGATGCCGACCGAGGATCCCTCGTTATTGGGTTTGATCACATAGGGCGGGGGCATCACATGCGCGGCCTGCGCCTGCGCGGCGGGGACGACGACGCTGTCCACCACCGGCAGTCCGGCGGCGGCGAAGACCTCCTTGGAGCGCGCCTTGTCCATCGCCAGCGCCGAGGCCAGAACGCCCGAATGCGTGTAGGGGATGCGCATCCATTCAAGGATGCCCTGGACGCAGCCATCCTCGCCCCAGCGCCCGTGCAGCGCGTTGAGCGCGATGTCGGGCGCCATATCGGCCAGCCGCGCCGGAAGATCCGCCCGCGCGTCGATCTCGATCGCCTGAAAGCCTGCCTCCCGAAGCGCGGCGGCGCATTCGCGCCCCGACGAGAGCGAAACCTCCCGCTCGACCGAGAGTCCGCCCATCATTACCGCTATGCGGGGGCTTGTCCTGCTCGACTTGCCCACGATTTCGACTGCCTCTTGCGGGCCGTTATCCCGGCCCGGCGCGTCTGGTTATTCCGGGGCCGGTTCGCCGACCCTCATGATTTCCCACTCTAGCGAAATTCCGCTGTGTTGGAAAACCCTTTTTCGAACCTCATCGCCCAGCGCCTCAAGATCGCCTGCGCTTGCCTCTCCGGTGTTGAGCAGGAAATTCGGATGCTTGGGCGACATCTGCGCACCGCCCAGCCGCGCGCCGCGCATTCCGGCGGCATCGATCACCGACCATGCCTTGAGCTCGTGGCTGTCATCGGCGCGCCCCGTCGAGCTGTGTCCGGCCGGGTTGCGGAAGGTCGAGCCGGCGCTGCGCTCCTTCACCGGCTGGGTGGCATCGCGGCGCGCAAGCTGCTCGGCCATGCGCGCCTCCAGCGTCGCGGGATCGCCCGCGGGAGCCTCGAACACCGCCGCTGCAATCACCGCACCCTCGGGCAGCTCGCTGGAGCGATAGCGCAGCTTCAGGTCTTCAGGTGCCAGTTCCTCCACCCGCCCCTCGCGGGTCACCGTGCGCACCGCGACCAGGTGGTCGGCGACATAGGTGCCGTAGCAGCCGGCATTCATGCGCACCGCGCCGCCGATGGCGCCGGGGATGGTGCGCAGGAAGGTCAGATCAACGCCGGCCGCGGCGGCCTTGCGCGCCACATGCGCATCAAGCGCCGCCGCGCCGGCCACCACCCGCGTGCCCTCGATCTCGATACCGTTGAAGCCCCGCCCGAGCCGGATGACCGCACCGCGAATGCCGCCATCGCGCACGATCAGGTTCGAGCCCACACCCATCGGGAAGACCGGCACCGATGCGTCGAGCCCGGCGAGGAAATCGGCGAGGTCGGCCTCGTCGGCGGGCTGGAAGAGCCAGTCGGCCGGGCCGCCCACCCGCAGCCAGGTCAGCCCGTCGAGCGGGCGCTGCGGCGTAAGCCGCCCGCGTACCGGGGGAAGTTCGTCCTGCGTGAGAGACGGCGTATCCATCGCTTCCGCTTACACCCGACGCGGCGCGCGCTCAAGCCGGGGCGGTGGGGGAGGGGGCACTCACCGCGCGCGGCTGCCCGCGAGGCGGCGCAGCCAGCTTGCGAGGCGAAAGAGCGGCCAGCGCAGGATCGAGGCGCCCGCAACCAGGGCCACGCCGCCCACCAGCGGCCCGTTCTCCCATGTGATGTAACCCAGCAGCGGAATCCCCGTCGCGATCAGCCCCACCGCCCCCGGCCAATGGATCCGGCGGGGCATCAGGGCGATCGCCGTTGCCAAGATCACCCAGAGAAACCCGAGGATCAGCGATGTTGTCATCGCGCCCGCGTTCCCGCGCCGCCAGCCAGACGCCCGGGCAGATTCGCAGCCCAGGTCGAGATCGTCCCGGCGCCCAGACACACCACCATGTCGCCGGGGCGGGCCTCGGCGCGCACCAGCGCCTCGAGATCGTCCTCACCGGAGAGAGCATGCACATTGCGATGCCCGTGGCGGATCAGCCCCTCGACCAGCGCCTCCTGGGTGGCGCCGGGGATCGGCGGCTCACCAGCGGCATAGACCGCGCCGATGCCGACCACATCGGCCTCGTTGAAACAGGTGCAGAAATCCTCGAACAGCGCGGATAGCCGCGAGTAGCGGTGCGGCTGATGCACGGCGATGATGCGCCCGCCCTGCGGCCCCAGCGCCTGACGCGCGGCGCGCAGCACCGCCGCGATCTCGACGGGATGGTGGCCGTAATCGTCGATCACGGTGATGCCGCCGACCTCACCCACGCGCGTGAATCGCCGGCTCACGCCGCCGAAGGCAGCAAGCGCGGCGCGGATCTCGTCGCGCTTCATGCCCAGATGCCGCGCCACCGCCACCGCCGCGAGCGCGTTCGAGACATTGTGATCGCCCGGCATCGGCAGGCGGCATCCCTCGATCACCTGACCCTCGGCCTGCAGCGCGATGTCGAAATGTGCAATCCCCTGCGCATAATGCAGATTTACTGCCCGCACATCGGCCTGCGCATTGAAGCCGAAGGTCACCACGCGCCGGTCGCTGAGCCGCCCGACCAGCGCCTGAACCTCGTGATGATCGGTGCAGCACACGGCCAGCCCGTAGAAGGGGATATTGGAGACGAACTCAAAGAAGCCGCGGCGCAGCGCGTCGAAACTGCCCCAATGCTCCATGTGTTCGGGGTCGATATTGGTGACGATGGCGATGGTCGCGGGCAGACGGTTGAAGGAGCCGTCGCTCTCATCGGCCTCCACCACCATCCATTCGCCCTCGCCGGCGCGCGCATTCGATCCATAGGCGTGAATGACGCCGCCATTGATCACCGTGGGGTCGAGGCCGCCCGCATCCATCAGGGTGGCGACCAGCGTGGTGGTCGTCGTCTTGCCATGCGTGCCGGCAACCGCGACATTCGATTTCAGGCGCATCAGTTCGGCCAGCATCTCGGCGCGGCGCACCACCGGCAGGCCGCGGTGGCGGGCCTCCAGAAGCTCGGGGTTGTCGGAGCGGATTGCGGTGGAGACGACGACGACCTCGGCCTCGCCCAGATTGGCGGCATCCTGCCCGCCGGTGAAGATCCGCGCGCCCAGATCCGCGAGCCGGCGCGTGATCGGGCCCTCGCGTTGATCCGACCCCTGCACATCATAGCCCAGCGTCAGCAGCACCTCGGCGATGCCCGACATGCCGATGCCGCCGATCCCCACGAAATGGATCGGCCCGATATCCACCGGAAGCTTCGTGGCCGCGTTCATGCCTTCGACCTTTCCCGCGCGAGCGACTCGACGAGTTCAATGAGCCGATCCGTCGCATCCGCGACGCCGCAGCGCAAGGCGCCCGCGGCCATGCGCTGGGCCGCCTCGGGGTTGGTGAGCACCGCTTCGATCTGGGTGGCCAGGGTGTCGCCGTCCAGCCGCGCCTCGGGGATGGAAATAGCCGCCTCGGCCTTGACCAGCGCCCGGGCATTGGCGCTTTGGTGGTCATTGGCGGCGTGGACATAGGGGATCAGGATCGCCGGGCGGCCGATGACGCTGATATCTGCCAGCGAGGAGGCCCCGGCGCGGCTGATCACCAGCTGCGCCTCCGACAGCCGGGCGGGGATGTCGTCGAAGAAGGGGGCGATTTCCGCATCGATACCGGACTCGGCATAGGCGGCGCGCACCCGCTCGATATCCTCCGCACGGGCCTGCTGCGCCACGCGCAGCCGGGTGCGCAGCGCCTCGGGCAGGCGGGCGACGGCCTCGGGCACCGTGTCGGAGAGAATGCGCGCGCCCTGGCTTCCGCCCATCACCAGCAGGCTCATCGGGTAGTCGCCAGGCGGGATGTAACCTGCTCCTGCACGGGCCAGGACCGCCGCGCGCACCGGATTGCCGGTATGCACCGCCTCGACGCCCGCGGGAAGTTCGGTCGGCCAGGTGCCGCAGGCCACGGCATCAACCCGCGGCGCGAAGAGCCGGTTCACGCGGCCGAGCACGCCGTTCTGCTCGTGCAGCATCCGGGGCAGGCGAAGCACCCACGCCGCAGCAAGCGCCGGGATCGTGGGATAGCCGCCGAAACCGATCACCACCGCCGGGCGGTCGCGGCGCTGAGAGACGAGCGCCGTGGCCACCCCCGCGGCAATGCGCAGCGGGGCAAGCAGCTTCTCCAGCGCGCCGCCGCGCGCGAAGCTCGCGGCGCTGACCCGGCGCAGTTCCACCTCGGGCGGAAAGCCCCCGGCAAAGCGGGCACCGCGCGCATCCGTCGACAGCACCACCCGCCAGCCACGCGCCAGCAGCCCCTCGGCCAGCGCCTGGGCCGGAAACATGTGACCGCCCGTCCCTCCGGCGGCGATGATTGCCAGTGGTGCCTCGGCCATCAGCGCCCCCGATCGAGAAGGATGTCACCGATCTCGCCCTGGGGACGGGTGCGGGTAAAGGCCAGCAGCATCCCCACCGCGATCCCCGCCGCGATCAGCGAGGAACCACCATAGGATACGAAGGGCAGGGTCATGCCCTTGGCCGGGACCAGCCGCACCGCCACCGCCATGTTGATGAAGGCCTGAACCGAGAACATGCACACCATGCCCGTGCCGGCCAGCCGGATGAAAGTGTCACGCTCGCGCATGAGCCGCATCAAGGCGCGCAGGGTGATGGTCGCGTAAAGCGCGATCACGAACAGCACCAGCACCAGCCCGTATTCCTCCGCCGCCACGGCGATGATGAAATCGGTATGCGCATCGGGCAGCGAGCGCTTGACCTCGCCCTCGCCAACGCCCACGCCCCAGAACCCGCCTTCCTGAATGGCATTGGCCGCATAATAGAGCTGCGTGCGCGGATCCAGATCGGGTGAGAGAAACCCGTCGATGCGCCGCGCGAAATGCTCGGAGCTGCTATAGGCCAGAACGCCCGCGCCCACCGACAGACCCGCAAGAACGACGAGCAGCAGGATCGGTGCCCCGGCAAGGAAATACATCACCCCCCAGCCGAACAGCACCAGCGCTGCCTGCCCGAAATCGGGCTGCACCGCCAGCAGCGCCGCGACCACGATCGCCACGCCCAGCGACAGGGCAATGCCCGGCGGACCTTTCGGTTCGCGCGCGGCGGCCATCATCCATGCCACGAGCACCACGAAGGCCGGCTTGAGAAACTCCGAGGGCTGAACGCTGGCGAAGCCGAGCGAATACCAGCGCACCGCGCCCTTGCCGAAATCGGTTCCGGCGAAGGGCAGGGCGGCAAGTGCCGCGAAAGCCGCGAAGAACCCCAGCACACCGAGCCTGCGCAGCGTGTCGGGCGACATCATCGAGCAGATCAGCATCGCAACCAGCGCCAGCACACCGAAGGCCGCCTGCCGCTCGACGTAATGGAACGGCGGCAGGCCGTTGCGCTCGGCCAGTGGCGGCGAGGCGGCAAGGCCCAGAAGCAGCCCCACACCCATCAGCATCAGAACGCAGGAGAGCGTCCAGCGATCGACCGTGCGCCACCAGCGTGGGAGAATCGGCTCCCCTGCCCGGATGGGCATGGCGCCGTGAACCATTTCCGTCATGGAGCCTGCCTCGACTGCCTCGTATCACTGCCCGGTTTTTCCCGGATCTGGGCGAACTGTAACCAATGCGCCGCGCTTGCGCCAGAAAAAAGCCGGGTTGCGATCAAGGCCATTATTTAACATACTTGTTATATAAGAATCAGGTGATGAACATGCGCGAGCGACTCGACGGCATCTTTGCGGCCCTCGCCGACCCCACGCGCCGCGCCATCGTTGCGCGGCTCAGCGAGGGCGAGGCGACCGTGGGCGAGCTGGCCCGCCCCTTCGCGATCAGCCAGCCGGCGATTTCGCGCCATTTGCGCGTGCTCGAGGAGGCGGGGCTGATCGAGACGGCCCCCCGCGCGCAGACCCGCCCGAGGCGATTGAAGGCGCAGGCGCTGAGCGAGGTCGCGCTGTGGCTGGAACCGTACCGGGAACTGTGGGAGCAGCGCTTCGAGCGCCTCGACGCGGTTCTGGAGGAGTTGAAGACCGAACGCGCACCCGAGAGTGCGCAAGAGCCCACCACGGAGGAGGAGAAACCCCATGACCCCGATGATTCACAGCCTGGAAGTCGCCCCCGAAGGTGACAGGTTCCTGCGCCTGAGGCGCGATTTCGCGGCGCCGCGTCCGCTGCTGTGGCGTGCCTATACCGAACCT
>PWLT01000105.1 GCA_003558415.1 Hyphomicrobiales bacterium | reverse complement strand
GTGAGGCGCCTTTCGGCCAGATGCGGCGGCTCCTGCGGGCGCTGGCGCTCCCGGATTTCGGGGTTGGGCGGGATCGGGGCGTAATGCTCCTCGGCCAGTTCGCGTACCTCCTCGGGCGTGACCGCGCCGGCGACGATGAGAACCGCGTTATTCGGGCCGTAATGGGCGTCATAGAAGGCCATGGCGTCCTCATCGGTCAGCTCTTCCATCTCGTGGCGCCAACCGATGATCGGGGTGCCGTAGGGGTGGTTCTTGAAGAGCGCGGCGCTCATCTGCTCCTGAAACACCCGGCCGGGGTTGCTCTCGACGACCTGCCCGCGCTCTTCTAGGATCACGTCGCGTTCGGGCAGCCATTCGGCCTCGGTGAAGGCGAGATTGGCCATCCGGTCGGCTTCCAGCTCCATGATCAGCTCCAGCCGGTCGGCGGCGACGCGCTGGAAATAGCCGGTATAATCCCACGAGGTGAAGGCATTGTCGCGCCCGCCCTGGGCTTCGACGATCTCCGAGAATTCGCCCGGCTCGCGCGTGTCGGTGCCCTTGAACATCAGATGCTCAAGAAAATGCGCGATGCCCGAGACGCCGGGCGGCTCGTCGGCGGCGCCGGCGCGATACCAAAGCATCTGCGTGACAGCGGGGGTGCGGTGATCCTCGATCACCACCACCTCGAGACCATTGTCGAGCGTGAATTCGGTAACCGGTTCGGCCTGTGCAGGCAGGCTCAGGGCCGTGGCGGCCAGAAGGCCGGTTGCAAATCGCCGCATGGGCGCCCTCCGCTTGATGTCGCGCTGGGCCTCACCCTAAACCCCGCCCGCGCGGCTTCAAGCCTGCCAACGCCAATGTGACAGCTGCGGCGGCGCTCGTCAGTCGGAGAGTCGCGGATCGGGCGGCGCCCCCGGCGTGCGCGCACCCGCGCGGCGCCAGCGTTCCAGCTCGGCATGGCGGTCGAGCGCCATCCCCCGATAGGCGCGGTAATAGACATTCACGCTGAACATGCGCTCCAGCAGCCTTCCGCGATTGCGCTGGCGGAATTGGAGATCCTCGGCGGCGAGCTGGTCGCGGATGCCCGATTCCACCCCGAAGCGTCCGGCATGAGAGACGATGTTGCCCTCTGACGCGGGCACCCCATCGCGCGACAGCGCCGCGGGGTTGCCGCCCATCGCGGCGATCGCATCGGCCTCGGGCTGCGGATCGACCCGGTTGGTTCCGCCCGGCGTGGGCTCGGGCAGCGCGTCGAGCCTGTCGGGCATCTCGAGCGGGCGCGTGGGCAGGATGGAGAACTCATCCGGCCCGTCGCCACTGGCGCCGATATTCATCAGCGTCGGCTCGTCCGAGCCCGAACAGCCGCCGAGCGCGACAGCCCCCGCGAAAATCGCCGCGATCAAGCCATGACCTGCCCGCATCCGGACCCTCCTTCGCATCCCTCGTCCGTTCTTTAACGCATCCCGCGCGGGACGTCACGGGGTCTTGTGGCGCCCCGCCAACAGGATCAGCCCGAAAGCGCCGGCGAAGATGGCGACATCGGCGATATTGAAGGCATAGGGGTTGTTGATCCCGCAGCACGACATGTTGATGAAATCGGCCACCGCGCCATAGAGTATCCGGTCGATCACGTTGCCCAGCGCACCGCCCACCAGAAGCCCGACCGATATCTGCATCAGCGCCCCCGGCTCCTGGCGCCAGGCCCAGACCCACACCACCGCCGAGATCACCAGCGCCACCGCGATCAGAATCCAGCGCATGACCTCGGCGTCATGCGCGAAGAGGCCGAAATTGACGCCCTGATTCCACGCCATGCGGAAATTCAGATAGGGGGGCCACACATCGATCGCCAACCGCCGGTCGAGTCCCATCATGTGCACGACCCAGTATTTGGATACCTGGTCCAGCGTCAGGATCACGACGGCGACGATGGTAGCGATGCGCATCATTTTCCCCTCAGTGCCGGAAATGGCGCTGGCCGGTGAACACCATCGCCAGCCCGGCCGCATCGGCGGCGGCGATCACCTCGTCGTCGCGCATCGCGCCGCCGGGCTGGATCACCGCGCGCGCGCCGGCCTCGGCCGCGGCCATGAGCCCGTCGGGGAAGGGAAAGAAGGCGTCGGAGGCCACCACCGCACCGCGCGTCGGCGGCTCGGCGAGCCCCAGCACCTCGGCCATGTCGGCGGCTTTGCGCGCGGCGATGCGCGTCGAATCGACGCGGCTCATCTGTCCCGCACCGATGCCCACGGTGGCTGCGTCCTTCACATAGACGATGGCGTTGGACTTGACGTGCTTGGCGACCTTCCAGGCAAACAGAAGGTCGGCCAGTTCCCCCTCATCCGGTGCGCGCTGCGTGACGACCTTCAGATCTCCTGCGCCGATCTGGCCGTTGTCGCGGTCCTGCACCAGAAACCCGCCCGAGACCTGCCGGAAGGCAAGCCACGCCGCGCCCGGATTGGCCAGCCCCCGCGTGGTCAGAAGCCGCAGGTTCTTCTTGGCCGCGAAAATCTCCAGCGCCGCGTCATCTGCGCCGGGTGCGATGACGACCTCGGTGAAGATCGCGGTGATGGCGCGCGCCGTCTCGGCATCGAGGGGCTGGTTGAGCGCCACGATACCGCCGAAGGCCGAGGTCCGGTCGCAATCGAAGGCGCGGGCATAGGCTTGCGCCAGCGACCTGCCACGCGCCACGCCGCAGGGATTGGCATGCTTGATGATGGCGCAGGCCGGGCCGTCGCCGGGCAGGAACTCCGAGACCAGCTCGAACGCCGCATCGGTGTCGTTGATGTTGTTGTAGGACAGCTCCTTGCCCTGATGCTGCACGGCGTTGGCCACGCCGGGGCGGTCGGAGCCGTCGCGGTAGAAAGCCGCGCGCTGATGCGGATTCTCGCCATAGCGCAGGGTCTGGGCCAGCGTTCCGGCGAAGGCCCGGCGGCGCGGCGCCGCATCGCCCAGCGCCCCGGCCATCCAGCCGGAGACGGCCGCGTCATAGGCGGCGGTGCGTGCAAAGGCTGTGTGCGCCAGCCGCTGGCGGAAGGTATAGCCTGTGGCCCCGCCGCGCGCCTCCAGCTCGTCCAGGAGCGGCGCGTAATCCTCGGGGTCTGTGACGACCGCGACAAAGCCGTGATTCTTGGCCGCCGCGCGGATCATCGCCGGACCGCCGATATCGATATTCTCGACGCAGGCGGCGTAATCGCCCCCCGCGGCCACCGTGGCCTCGAAGGGGTAGAGATTGACCACCAGGAGGTCGATCGACGGGATGGCATGCTCGTGCATCGCCGCGACATGACCATCATCGTCGCGCAGCGCAAGAAGCCCGCCATGCACCATCGGATGCAGGGTCTTGACGCGCCCGTCCATCATCTCGGGAAAGCCGGTGATCTCGGCCACGTCGCGCACCTCCAGCCCGGCCTCGCGCAGCGCCCGCGCCGTGCCGCCGGTCGAGATCAGCTCGACCCCGCGCGCGGCCAGCGCGCGGCCCAGATCCGCCAGCCCTGTCTTGTCGGAAACCGAAATCAGCGCGCGGCGCAGCGGTGCGACGTCCTGCATGTCTCTCCTTCGGGCGGCTCAGACCGCCCCCTGTTGATCGTCCTCGTCCGTGACCAGGTCGCGGACGCCGATGGGAGTATCGCGCGCCTTCGCCAAGGTCCAGCTGATCTGGCCCGCCGCCGCGTCGAGCACCATCGGCAGCACGATCTGAAGCGTCGGCCGGGGCGCCATGCGCTCGGTCTCCAGATAGACCGAAGGCGCCAACTCCAGCGCCGCCCCCTCGGCCCGGAACTGCCACAGCTCGCCGCTGCGCAGGGTCAGCAAGACGATCTTCGCGCCCATCTCGAGGCGGGCCTCGACATCGGGGTGCAGGTGAAAGCGCAGCGCGCAGGCGATGCCGCCACGCGGGCCCTTGCGCATTGCCGCCTCGAACCTGCGCCGCTGCGCATCGTCGAGCGCGGCCAGCGCCTCCTCACCCGAAAGCGTGCGCCCGTCGCGGCTCAGGTCGAGCCGGCGCACATGTACCAGCCCGTGGGTGGGCACATAGCCGTCATGGCTGCACAGAAGGCCGGTCCCGCGCGCGGCGCTCTCGCGGGTCACGGTCACCTCGGCGGAGCGATGGGCGAGACGCTCATCGGTCCCGCCCAGGGCGCGGCCCGCACCGCCCAGCCGCGAGGAGGATACCCCCTCCAAAGACAGCGTCGAATGCGCGCCGCTGGCGCGCCCGGCACGCCGCCAATGCGGGCCGAAGGCCCAGCCCGCGCCGCAACTGACGATCAGCGGCCGGCGCCCCGACGTCACCTCGAGCGCGAGCGTGGAGGCGTGCGCTCCGCGCGAGGCCTCGCCACCGGGCGGCGGGGCCGCATCGACGATCACGCTGGTGCGCCCCGCCGCCAGCCGCGCATATCCCATCGCCTGCGCCGCCCGCGCCCCGGCGCGCACACCCGAGAACGCGAGCGCCCGGTCGAGCTGTCCCGGCGCGCCGCGCCCGCCGCCGTGAAACCGCGCCAGCGCACCATCTGAATGACGCAGGCTGCGCAGCGTTGGCGCCACCCGTTCGATCGCCGCGCTGTGCTCCTTTGTGGGCGTGCCGCCGCGCTCGCGCAGCGCGGCCGCGGCCCAATTGAGCAGGGTGAACACCTCCATCAGTTCCTCGGGGTTGCGGCTGGCAATGCCGCCGCCCGCATCGATCCGCGCCGCGCATTCGCGCCCCAGCGCCGCCCGCGCGGGTGCGGCATGGGCCTCCATCCCGCGCAGCCAGAGCCCGGCATAGAGCAGCCCCGTCAGCGCCTCGAAACGCGGCCGGCCCGGGGGCGCGGCCTTCCACCGATGGGCGAGGAAATCGCACTGCCGCGCCAGCGCGGTAAAGAAGGCCTCGGTCTCGGACTCTTCCTGACCGGTGAGCAGGAAAACCCCGTGATGGACCCAGCGGATCAACCGCCGCCCGGCCAGTTCCGGCACCCATCCCGCGCCCCGACCGCGACCGTGGCGCGTGATCCAGTCGCCCAACCATGCCTGGGCGCGGGTGCGCGCCGGTCCGTCGCCCAGCGCGGCCAGATCGTCGAGCCAGCCGAACCCGTGCAGCGCCGCGGCGAATTCGGGCGTCGGGGCGGGGACGTCCCAGATGGAGATGCCCGGTGCATTCACGCGCTGCCCCTCGAAGCGGAACTCGCCCGCAAGCAGCCGCTGCCCGGCGGAAACCCGGCCGATGCTGCGCGGCTCGGGCTGCGCCACGAAGCGCGTCGAGTGACCCAGACGCCCGCTGCGCCGTGCCTGCAACCGGTTCGACATGCGCATGCGGCGTGCGGACCAACCCTTGAGACGCGACACTCCTGCCTTCCCCGCCGTTTCCCCGACCCCCTCTTCGGGCGCTGGCCGGGCGTTACCCCTCTGCTCGGACATGACAATACCGGGGGGCGCAGGCGCTGTCACCGCCCCGCTCCCGCAACCGATGTCCCGTCATGGCGCAGCGCGGCCATGAAGAAACCATCCATGCCGCCGCGCTCGGGCCAGAAATCGGGGCGCGTGCGCCAGCCCCCTTCGGCGCCGCGCCAGCCCGGCTCGACGCCCGAAAGCGCATCGGCCCCATCAACCAGCGAAAGCCCCGGATGTCGTGCGAGCGCCGCCTTCAGCTGCGCCTCGCCCTCATCGGGCAGCAGCGAGCAGGTGGCGAAGACCAACCGCCCGCCCGGCCGCAGCCAGCCCAGCGCGCGGTCAATCAGTGCCGATTGCAGCTCGACAAGTGCGCGCAGTTCGGAGCCGTCCCTCACGCGGGGAAGGTCGGGGTGGCGCCGGATCGTGCCGGTGGCGGTGCAGGGCGCGTCCAGCAGGATCGCATCGAAGGACTGCGCCGATTCCCAATGCAGCGCATCGGCCACCACGCATTCGGCCGAGAGCCCGGTGCGCGCGAGATTGGCGCGCAGCCGCTCCATGCGCGGCCCCGAGATGTCGAGCGCCGTCACACGGGCCCCTGCGGCGGCCAGTTGCAGCGTCTTGCCACCCGGCGCGGCGCACAGATCGAGCACCCGCTCGCCCGGCTGCGCGGCAAGCAGCCGCGCGGGCAGCGCGGCGGCGGCATCCTGCACCCACCAAGCCCCCTGCGCGAAACCCTCAAGCGCCGAAACCTGCGCGCGCCGGTCCAGCCGCAGGCTGCCTGTGGGCAGCAGATCGGCGCCGAGTCGCTCCGCCCATTCGCCGGCGCGTTTCGCATCGCGCGGCGTCAGATCGAGCGGTGCGCCGCGCATATGCGCAGCCTCCATCAAGGCGACCGCCTCCGCGCTCCATTCCGCCACAAGCGGCGCCCGCAGCCAGCCCGGCAGTTCGGGGGGCGGCAGCGCGGCCCAGTCCTCGGGCGCGGTGCTCAGTGCGCGGCGCAGCACCGCATTGGCCATCCCCGCCATATGCGCGCCGCGCGGGCCACTACGGCGCACCGCCTCGACACCGTCATTGACCAGCGCATGTACGGGCCCGCCCTCGACGAAGCGCTCGACCACGGCCAGACGCAGCACGTTTTGTACTGCCAGCGGCGGGGCGCGGCGCAGGAACGGCGAAAGCAGCGCGTCGGCGCGCTCCAGATGGCGCAGCACCTCGGCGGCGAGCCGCTGTGCGCGTGCCCGGCCCGGCGCGTCGAGCCGCGCCAGCGGACTATCGCGCACCTCTGTCAGATCGCTCAGCGGGCGGCGCGCCTCCAGAACCCCGGCCAGCAGCCACAGCGCGGCGCGGCGCGGCGGCAATCCGCTCACCTGTCTTTCCTGCGTCATCGCTGCGCGCCCCGCTTGCCCGGCTCGTCAAGGGGCGTATATCAGGGGCATCAAGGGCACAAGGACGACGCCGATGACCGATCGCGAAACGCAGGACGACCTTCCCCCCGCCGCGCGCCGTGCGCTGGCCGAGGCCGAGGAACGCCGCCGCCTGAACGGCGAGCCGCAACTGCCGCGCGAACTGGGCGGGCGCGACGGCCCCGAGCCAGTGCGCTACGGCGATTGGGAGCGCCGGGGCATCGCCGTCGATTTCTGAGCCCGGGCCGCGTCAGCGCAGGCGGAAATCGGCGTGTTCGCCTTCGCCGCGATCCGAGATGAAGCGGATCGTGTCGCCGTTTATGGCGACCAGCTGGCAGTTATGGGAGATCGCGTTACTGCCATAGGCCATCTCGCGGCAGAAGAAGCTCTCGCCCCATTGCCAGTCGCCGGTGACCTGGTAGCCGAATCCGCGCCCCACGATATCGCCCTGCGGCAGGACTTCGAGCCGGATGCCGAAGCGGCGCAGCTCTCGCCCGGCGGTCAGCTCCCGAAATTCGCTCTCGTCGGTGACGGCCCTGAACTCCTGCGCGACAGCGGGGGAGCCGCCCGCACCCGCCAGCAACGCGGCCATCAATAGGATACGCATGAACATCCGTTCGCCTCGTCGTTATCGCCCAAGTGAGGGAGATACGCGCCCCGGCCGAGAGCGGATCACCGAAAAAGACGACTACAGCCCCGGAACGTCAGCCGTGGAATACTTTCCCTGCGCGCGCCCCTGCGTCCGCGCACGCGAAGGTCAGGTCATGCTTGCCCACGTTACTGCCACGCGCCCGGGATCCGGTGATGGCCTCACATTCGCGTGCGTCCGCCTCGCGCGCCGCTAGCCCGGCGCCCGAGGGTGCGCGCATCGCCGTCAACAGGCAGGCCCATCACGGCTTTCGCCGACCGCCGCGCGGTTTGCCCAGCACCGCGCCGACGAGAATGGCGGCGGCAACGATCAGGCTCAGCCGCCGGCCCAGGACGGCGTTCGCCAACGTCGTCCCCGCACCCCGATAGAAGGCCAGCCGCTCATCGCGCCAGGCGCGCTCCTGCCGATTGAGCACCGCCACCACGGCCAGCACGATGAGCGCAAGCGCTGCAAAACCCGCCGCCACCACCAAGGCGGCCAGCACCGGGTCGGCGTGGCGCGCCACCCACAACACCAGCGCCACCACCGCGACACCATAGGCCGTCAGCCCCGCCACGGCGGCGAAGGCATAAAGGATCACATTGCGCCGGCGCGCGCGGCCGATGCGCGCGATATCGGACCTGGCCAGCCGCAACAGCCCCTCGATGACTTCGCGCGCCTCGCTCATCGACGCAGAAACAGGCCCAGGAGAAACCCCGCCAACGCCGCCAGCCCCAGCGATTGCAAGGGCTGCGCCTTGACGCGTGTGCGAGCGTCCTCCTCGAGCCGGTGGAGCTGGTGCCGCAACTCGGCCAGCGCCTCTTCGGGCATGGCCTCGGCCTGACCGCGCGCCTCTTCCCAGCGCGCCGAGCCGGCGGCCTTGAGCATCTGCGCCAGCTCGGTCATGTCCTCGCGCAGCCGCGCGATCTGGGCCTCGATCTCGGCACGGTCAGGCGCCTCGGGGCCCTGATCCTCGGCTTTGTCGCCGGCACCGCCAGCGCCCGAGGCACTGGCGCGCCCCCCTCCGGACGAGGTGTTCTTCGACTTGTTCATACGGCTTACTCCCTTCCACTGGGGCGGTCCACGCCCGAACGGCAATCATACCGCGCCAGCCTGCCCCTCGCCGATGACCTGCGTCAAGCACTCCCGCCAGTGGCGTCCAGCCCCAGCACCGCGGCCATGTCGTATTCACCCGGCGGCCGGCCCTGCGCCCAAAGCGCCGCCTTGAGCGCCCCGCGCGCAAATATGGTACGATCGGTGGCGATGTGGCGCAGCACGATGCGCTCGCCCGCACCGGCAAAGACCACGTCATGCTCGCCGACGATATCGCCGCCCCGGACCACGGAAAAACCGATATCGCCGCGCACCCGCGGGCCGGTGATGCCGTCGCGCCCGCGCGCGGCCACGTCATCCAGCGCCACGCCCCGCCCAGCGGCTGCCGCCTCGCCCAGCATCAGCGCGGTTCCCGAGGGCGCGTCCACCTTGTGACGGTGATGGGCCTCGGTGATCTCGATGTCGAAATCGGCATCGAGCGCCGCGGCGACCGTGCGGGTGAGCTGAACCAGCAGATTGACGCCAAGGCTCATGTTGCCGGCGCGAACGATGGGCACGCGCCGCGCGGCCTCCGCGATGGCGGCAAGCTGCGCCTCGGAGAACCCGGTCGTGCCAATCACATGCGCCACGCCCGCCTGCGCCGCCGCACCGGCCAGCGCCACGCTGGCCTCGGGGGCGGTGAAGTCGATTACCGCCTGCGCGCCGGAGAGCGTGGCCTCCACGTCACCGCTCACCTGCACGCCGCGTTCGGCTCCGCCCATGGCGGTGCCCGCATCGCGGCCGATCCAGTCATGGCCCGCCCTCTCCAGACAGCCCGCGAGCCGCGCGGACTCACTTTGCGTGATGGTGCGGATCAGCATCTGACCCATCCGCCCGGACGCTCCGGCCACGACAATCCCCGGCAACTCGG
>PWLT01000060.1 GCA_003558415.1 Hyphomicrobiales bacterium | reverse complement strand
GTTGGGAATCTCGGGCTCGCCCGAGGCGAAGACATCATCGGCATAGCCCGAGACGAAGACCACGCGCGCCTGCGGGCGCAGCTTGAGCGCCTCGCGCACCCAGCTCGGACCATCCATTCCGGGCATCACCACATCGGTCACGAACATGTCGACATGCAATGCCTCGTCGCTCAGCGTCTCGAGTGCGTCCTCGGCCGTCTCCGCCTCCAGCACCGTGTAGCCCTGCAACCGAAGGGCGCGTGAGGCGAAGGCGCGCACGGGCGCCTCGTCCTCGACCAGCAGGATCACGTCGTCGCCCTCCCGCCTTTGCGGCATCACGGGACGCTCGGAGAACGCTACCGGTTCCGTCTCCGGGGAATAATCACAGACCGGCAGATAGAGCGTGAAGGTGGTCCCACCTTCATCGCCGTGATCGGCGAAGATGAAACCGCCCGTCTGCTTCATGATCCCATAGGCGGTGGACAGGCCGAGCCCGGTGCCCTCGCCGGCGCGCTTGGTGGTGAAGAAGGGCTCGAATATCTTGTCGCGCTTCTCGGGGGCGATCCCCTCTCCTTCGTCACTGACTTGCACCAGGACATAATCGCCGGGAGGGACGCGGGCCCGGTCGCGCGCGAATTCCTCGAGAAGCGTGCAGTTGCGCGTCTCGATGGAGATGGTGCCGCCCTCGGGCATGGCATCGCGCGCATTGACCACCAGGTTCACGATCACCTGTTCAAGCTGGCGCCGATCGGCGCGAACAGTGCGCAGCTCGGGCTCGTGGCGCAGCAAGAGGCTCACCTTTTCACCGACGAGCCTGTCGAGCAGATGGCCCAGATCGGCGAGCGTGTCGCGCAGGTCGAGCACTTCGGGCGCCATGGTCTGCTTGCGCGAGAAGGCAAGCAGTTGTGACACGAGGGTTCCCGCCCGGTTCGCGTTCTGATGGATCTGCATCAGATCGGCGTAATCCGGATCACCCTTGTCGCGACGCAGCAGCAAGAGATCGCAATGGCCCGAGATCGCCGTGAGCAGATTGTTAAAGTCATGCGCCACCCCGCCAGCGAGCTGTCCGATGGCCTGCATCTTCTGGCTCTGGGTGAATTGCGCCTCGAGCGAGACGAACTCGGTCGCATCGTTGAGGACACAGAGGATGCCCGGCTGCCCATCCTCGGAGATCCGGCGCAGGGTGACCTGCACATAGGAGTCTTCTTCGAACCCGCGCACCCGCACGGTCTGCGGGCGATTCTCCGCCAGACCGGCCATGGCATCGCCCAGCCACTCCGTCACCGGACGGCCGGGGCCATCGATGAGCGCGGACAGATTGGTCTCGACCGCGGCCTCGGGCTGCTGCGGCAGGCCGAGGAGGTCGCGGGCACAGCGATTCGCCGCGATCACCCCGCCATCGGGGCGAAGCTTCACGAGCGCCACGGGCAGATCCTCGAACTCCCCCTTCGCCGCGCGCGGGCGGCCATCCAGGGCGGCGGGGATCAGATAGATCTCGCGCCGACCGCTCGCGCCGGCCAGCTCCGCGACGAGCGCGCGGATCGGTCCCTCGGCGCCAGTGATCTCCGTCTCCTCGCCCGAACGCAGCGGCAGGTAGGGGAAGATGCGATCGAGCGTGCGCACCCGCCCGCCGACGAGCCGGCGCATCGCCTCGTTCATGAACAGGATCGTGCCCGACTTGCTGGCGGTGAGCATCGGCAGGCTGAGCGACTCCGCGCCCCGCCCGCCGGTACTGCGATCCACCATCTCCTCGAGCCGCCACAGGAAACCATGCGCACCGATCTGATGCACCGAAAGCCGGACATGTCCCTGCCGGGTCACGACATCCTCGCGCGCCGATCCCACCGCCAGGGCACGGTTCTGCAGCCTGTGGAGCACCGCCGAGGGGTTGGCGAAGAGATCGCCGAGCGCACGGACCATGGTCTGGCCGCAGCGCTTGCCGAAGCGCCGCTCGGCCACGCCGTTCTGGTATCCGATTCGGCCATCGGCGTCGGTGGTGAAGCTTGGCGCTGCGTCATGCGCGACGAATTCGGCGATCCGGTCGTTCGAGCGCGCCTGCGCGCGCGCATCCAACCAGGCGAGCAAACGCAACAGCGCGAGCAGACATACCAGCGTTGCAGCGACGGCGAGCAGCGCGAGGCTGTAGACACGATCCGCCACCAGCCAGGCGAGTACGGCAAAGAGCGCCGCGACGAAGAGGAGCGGCAGGGCCGAGGGTGCGAGCGCGCCAGCCGTGCGCCCCAAGGTCTGCGTCCTGTAGGCCGATTGCGACACCAGCACTGCCCCCGCTCCGGATTCGTCCTCTCCCCATTGCGCGCGCGAAATATTAAATCGCGATTAACATCCGCAGGCAAGCAATCACGAGTTGTGCGGGCAATGTCGTCAGGCTGGCGTCAGGATGGCGAGGAAGAAGCCATCCGCGCCCGCGCTTGGGCTCCACCGTCGCTGAGCGGTGCATTTCCAGCCGGGCGCCGCGTGCCGAAAGCGCGCGATTGCGGATTCGTTTTCCGATTCCAGCAGCGAACAGGTCGCATAGGCCAGCCAGCCGCCCGGCGCCACCAGTCGGGAAGCGCGCGCGAGAATTGATTCCTGAAGCTGTTGCAACTGCCCCAACCGTTCGGGCGAGAGGCGCCATTTCGCCTCCGGCGTGCGGCGCCAGCTTCCGCTGCCGGAACAGGGCGCATCGACGAGCACCAGATCGAAGGGCGGCTGTCGCTCCAGTATCGCGGCATCGAGCCGCTCTATCTGCGCGCCCGCGCGCGCGGCGCGTCCGGGCAGGTCGGCCATGCGGTGCGCATCCGCATCATGGGCATGAACCCGACCACCGATCCGCGCCGCCATCGCCAACGCCTTGCCGCCTCCGCCGGCGCAATAATCCAGCACCCGCTGTCCCGGCGCGAGGCGAAGCGCCTCGACCACCGCCTGGGAAGCGGCGTCCTGCAATTCCACCAGCCCCTCGGTGAAGGCGCGCGTCCGGCGCAACCGCCGCGGATTGCCCGCCACCTCGATCGCGGTGCCTGCGATCGGGGAGGGCCGCGCCGCGATATCCTCGGCCTGGAGCGCGGCAAGAGCCGCCTCGCGGTCGCATTTGAGCAGATTGGCGCGCAGATGAACCGGCGCACGCCGGCGCAGCGCCTCCATCACCGGCACGAAATCCGCGCCCAGCGAGCGGCACAGTTCGGGGGCGAGCCAGTCGGGACAGTCGAGCGCCACGGTCTGTGGCATCGTCACCGGCGCGGCCAGATGCGCGCGCTCCTGCGCCGTGATCGTCGCGGGAGAATGGCGCGCTCCATCGAAAAGGGCCTCCGGCGCGTCGCCACGCGCGCGCGACGCGCCCAGCATCCGTCCGCGCCCCGTCGCCGCCCCACCCAGCGCCGCGTAGGAGCGCCAGCAGCGCAGCGCATCGAAGACATGATCGCGCACCGCCGCCCGGTCGCCGGAGCCGGCGAAACGGCTCGAACGTGCCCAGCCAAGCAATGCCTTTTCGGCAGGCATGCCGCCCTCGATACGCTCAAGCACCTCTATCGCGGCCTGCACACGCGCGGCTGGAGTCATGTCGCCCGCCTCACTGGACCTTGCGCTGCGGGCAGCGAGCGATCCAATGAGCGAACGGAACGATGTTCACTTGCGACGGGCATGTCGGCTCCTTTCGTTTCGGCGCGGCACCCCTTTGACAAACGGAACGGATCAAACGCAATGTCCAGTGACATGATCAATATTGCACTCAACTTAGTAGTTGCAATTGCAGCAACGCATGTGCGATTGCAATTCCGCGCCCTCCCCGCCGAGGCAGCAGGAGAGTACCAATGACCGCGCAGCCGCGCACCGAAACCAATCCCGAGGTTGCCGACGAGATCCGCCGCACCACCTGCTACATGTGTGCCTGCCGCTGCGGGATCAACGTCCACATGAAGGACGGCAAGGTTGCCTATATTGAGGGCAATCGCGACCACCCGGTCAATCGCGGCGTGCTCTGTGCCAAGGGCAGCGCCGGGATCATGCAGCACAACGCGCCCTCGCGGCTGCGCGCGCCGCTGCGCCGCACAGGCCCGCGCGGATCGGGCAAGTTCGAGGAGATCACCTGGGAGGAGGCGCTGACCACCGCTGTCTCCTGGATGAAGCCCCTGCGCGAGAGCGCGCCGGAAAAGCTCGCATTCTTCACCGGCCGCGACCAGAGCCAGAGCTTCACGAGCTACTGGGCGCAGGCCTTCGGCACGCCCAACTACGCCGCGCATGGCGGGGTTTGCAGCGTCAACATGGCAGCGGCGGGCATCTACACCATGGGGGGCGCGTTCTGGGAGTTCGGCCAGCCCGACTGGGAGCGCACGAAACTGTTCATGATCTTCGGCGTGGCCGAGGATCACGATTCCAATCCCATCAAGATGGGGCTCGGGCGGCTGAAGGAGCGCGGCGCGCGGGTGATCGGCGTCAACCCCATCCGCACGGGATATAACGCCATCGCCGATGACTGGGTGGGCATCACGCCCGGCACGGACGGGCTGTTCATCCTGGCGCTGGTGCATGAGTTGCTCAAGGCCGGCAAGATCGATCTGGAGTATCTGGCGCGCTTCACCAACGCGCCGGTGCTGGTTGACGAATCGCAAGGCGCCGAAACCTCGGGGCTCTTCCTTCGCGACGAAGGCGGCAAGCCGCTGGTGATCGACAGCGCCAGCAGTGAGGCGGTGGCCTTCGACACGCCCGGCATCCTGCCATCGCTTGCGGGCAAGCTTGAGCGCGGCGGAACCACCCATCGCAGCGTCTTCCAGATCATGGCCGAGCGTTACCTCGACCCCGCCCACGCGCCCGAGGCGGTGGCTGATCGCTGCGGCATCCCGGCCGCGCGCATCCGCTCGATCGCCGCCGATCTGGCGCATGCGGCCTTTGACGAGCCGGTGATCATCGAGCAGCCCTGGACCGATTTCCGCGGCATCCGTCACGAGCGCATGGTCGGCCGGCCGGTCAGCTTTCACGCCATGCGCGGCATCTCGGCGCATGCCAACGGGTTCCAGACCGCGCGCGCGCTGCACATCCTGCAGATCCTGCTGGGCAGCGTCGAGACGCCGGGCGGCTTCCGCTTCAAGCCCCCCTACCCCAAACCGCCCGAGGCACACCCCAAACCGCATGGCAACGGCCAGCCCGGCCAGCCGCTGAGAGGGCCGCATCTGGGTTTCGTGCAGGGACCCGAGGATCTGTGCCTGTGCGAGGATGGAACACCCTCGCGCATCGACAAGTCGTTTTCCTGGGAAAACCCGATGTCGGCGCATGGGCTGATGCACATGGTTATCCCCAATGCCCATGCCGGCGATCCCTACCGCATCGACACGCTGTTTCTCTACATGGCGAACATGGCGTGGAACTCGTCGATGAACACCGCCGCGGTGATCGACATGCTCACAGACACCGATGACAGCGGCGAATACGTCATCCCGCGCATCATCTACTCGGACGCCTATTCCTCGGAGATGGTCGCCTATGCCGACCTGATCCTGCCCGACACCACCTATCTCGAACGCCACGACTGCATCAGCCTGCTCGACCGCCCGATCTCGGAGGCCGAGGCCGCCGCCGACGCGATCCGCTGGCCGGTGGTCGAGCCCGACCGCGACGTGCGCGGTTTCCAGTCGGTGCTGATCGACCTGGGCGCGCGGCTGGGGCTGCCGGGTTTCGTCGAGGAGGATGGCAGCGCGAAATATCGCGACTACGCCGATTACATCATCCGCCACGAGCGCCGCCCCGGCGTCGGACCGCTCGCAGGCTTTCGCGGCGACGGCAGCGAGGGCGGGCGCGGCGCGCCGAATCCCGAGCAACTCGAGCGCTATATCGAGAATGGCGGATTCTGGGTGGCGCATGTCCCCGAGGAGGCGCAATTCTTCAAGCCTTGGAACAGCGCCTATCAGGACTGGGCCGTGAGCATGGGGTTCTATGACGCACCGCAGCCCTATCTCTTCCAGCTCTATGTCGAGCCGATGCGCCGTTTCCAGCTCGCGGCCGAGGGTTTCGGGGAACGCCAGCCGCCCGAGCAGCTGCGCGAGCGGGTGCGCGCGGCGATGGATCCGCTGCCGCACTGGGCGCCGCCTTTCGGTGAGGCCGATCCGGACGAGTATCCGCTGCAGGCGCTCACCCAGCGGCCCATGGCGATGTATCACAGCTGGGGCAGTCAGAATGCCTGGCTACGCCAGATCCACGGGCAGAACCCGCTCTACATCCCCGCCGAGATCTGGACGGCGCAAGGGTTTCGCGAGGGCGACTGGGCGCGGCTGACCTCCCCCCATGGCGAGATCAGGGTGCCCGCAGCGCCCATGGCCGCGCTCAACCCGCACACTGTGTGGACCTGGAACGCCATCGGCAAGCGCAAGGGCGCCTGGGCGCTCGACGAGGGCGCGCCCGAGGCCACCAAGGGCTTTCTGCTCAACCACCTGATATCCGAACTGCTCCCCGAGCAGGGCGACGGGATGCGCTGGGCCAATTCGGACCCGGTGACCGGACAGGCCGCCTGGTTCGACCTGCGCGTGAAGATCGAGCGGCTCGACCCGCAGGAACAGGCCGAGCCCGGTTTCGCGCCGATCGAGTCGCCCGTGAGCAAGGGGCCGAAAGTCTTGCGCTGGAGGGTGGGTAAATGACGCAGCTTCCCGAACACACCGAACGCAGCCTCGGGCTGGTGATCGACCTCGACACCTGCGTGGGCTGTCACGCCTGCGTGGTGGCCTGCAAAGGCTGGAACACCGAAACACATGGTGCGCCGCTCTCTGACACGGACCCCTACGGCGCCGCCCCCGAGGGCACCTTCCTCAACCGCATCCACAGCTTCGAGGTCCAGCCCGAGGCCGGCCCGGCGCAGCTCGTGCATTTTCCCAAGTCATGCCTGCACTGCGAGGACGCGCCCTGCGTCACCGTCTGCCCCACCGGTGCCAGCTTCAAGCGCGCCGAGGATGGCATCGTGCTGGTGAACGAGGATGACTGCATGGGTTGCGGGCTGTGCGCCTGGGCCTGCCCCTACGGTGCGCGCGAGATGGACGCGGCCGCGGGCGTGATGAAGAAATGCACCCTGTGCGTCGATCGCATCTACAACACCAACCTGCCCGAGGAGGATCGCGAGCCCGCCTGCGTGCGCACCTGCCCCGCGGGCGCGCGCCATTTCGGCGACCTGTCCGACCCTGCCAGCGACGTCTCGCGGCTGGTGGCCGAACGCGGCGGCATGGATCTGATGCCCGAGCAGGGGACGAAACCCGTCAACAAGTATCTTCCCCCACGCCCGCGCGACTCGTGGCCCGAGGAGCAAAGCGACACGCTCGCCCCCTTCCTCGCACCGGTGACCGAAGAGGCCGGCGGCTTCCTCGGCTGGCTCGACCGCGCGCTCGAGCAGCTGCCCGGGGGGCGCGCCTGATGCATCCCGCACCTTCGGTCATCCTCTTCAGCACGCTTTCGGGCCTGGGGCTCGGGCTGATGTTCTGGCTCGGGCTGGGGCTGCCCGCCGTCACGGGGTGGAGCGCCTTCGGGCTCTACTTCATCGCCTATGCGCTGGCGGTCGGGGGGCTGATGCTCTCGGCCTTTCATCTCGCCAATCCGAAGAACGCGCCCAAGGCTTTCTCGCAATGGCGCACGAGCTGGCTCTCGCGCGAGGCCTGGGCGGCGGTGATCGCGCTACTTGCGGTGGCCGTTCACGCCATTGGGGTCATCTTCTTCGACACACGGCTCGCGGTGATCGGCGCCATCGGATCGGCGCTGGCGCTGCTGACCGTGCTCACCACCTCGATGATCTACACGCAGATCCGTGCCGTGCCGCGCTGGAACCAGGTGACGACACCGATCCTGTTCCTGACCCTCTCGCTCGCGGGCGGCGCGCTGCTGGCGGGGCAGGTCACGGCTGCGGCGATGCTGCTGCCGCTGGCGGGCATCGCGCAGCTTGTCCATTGGCATATCGGCGATGCGCGCGCGCGCGGGCCGGACTCGACGCCGGAATCGGCAACCGGGCTGGGAGGCAAGGGCCGCGTGCGCCTGTTCGAGCCGCCGCATACCGGCTCGAATTACCTCCTGCACGAGATGGTCTATCGAATCGGTCGCAAGCACGCGCTGCGCCTGCGGGTGTTCGCGATCGTGCTGATGGTGGTGGCGCCGGCGCTGCTGCTTATCGTGCCCTTCAGCCCGCTTATCCTCGCCCTCGCCGCGCTGTCGCATCTGGCCGGCGTTCTGGCTTCGCGCTGGCTCTTCTTCGCCGAGGCCGAACATGTCGTGGGCCTCTATTACGGCCAGCGCTGAAGTATGTTGATCTCGGCGCAGCTGGCGATGCTCTGGGGGGTATCTACTGGCGACGGCCGGATTGGGGCGCGCCACCTGCACGCGTGGGGCGATTTACCTGGCTGAAATGCCTTGTTTTTGGCGTTTCTTGTACATCCATGCGAATCAGCTGCATGTCGAGTGATGCCGCAACCCTGCCCAAGGACCCCGCGCTCTTGAAGGTGATGATCGCTACCTTTCAATCGGAAAATGCGCGGATGTCAGCGCGATGCTCGACTTGGTCGCGGCACAGCTCAAGGTCCAGCAGATCGCGCGGTTGAAGACGTCCTGCCGCCGCTCCGAGCGGATCGTGCAAGAGCCAGCCCCCAGCCGACCAATCCCCGGCAGCATGGCGAGCGCGGCGCTGCTGGCCTACATTCTGGTCTCGAAATTCGATAACCACCCTCCCCTGTATCGCCTGGCCGGATTCTTCACCCGCATGGGGGCCGACATTCCGGACAGCACGCTGGTCGGCTGGTGCGGGCGCGCCATGAAGGTGCTGCAGCCGCTGATCGAGAGGATCGAGGCGGATGCGGGCGCCGAAACGCTTTCCCGCACCATGACCATCATCGAGACCGCCAAGATGAACGACCTCGACCCGCAGACCAATCTGGCCGAAATCCTGTCCCGCATCCACGACCACAAGATCAATCGTCTTGACGAACTCTTCTGCCGTGGAACTGGGCACCCATGGCAGAACCTCAGGTCGAAGCCGCATAACCAATTGCGGTGACAATCGGGACGGTTACCTCCAGCATGAAGCTGGCGGCGGCGAGTCCATGGCCGGCCATGAACGGCACGCAGCACGAACCAAACTCAGCCGGCAACTACGTTGAAAACACCGGTTTGGGGGCACCCACCGCATCGGTTCACAGTGGCAGCTCACTTCGACCAACAGCCGATGTCCGACGCTTGCGTCCGGTGACGATCCCTTGCTATGTAAATCTGAGTTGGAGAGGTGGCCGAGTGGTCGAAGGCGCACGCCTGGAAAGCGTGTAGGCGGGAAACCGTCTCGCGGGTTCGAATCCCGCTCTCTCCGCCACTTGCCCTCGCGAAAGCGTTCTCCCGATCTGGCTGAGGCTGAATT
>PWLT01000046.1 GCA_003558415.1 Hyphomicrobiales bacterium | reverse complement strand
GAAGCCGGGCAGGGTGGCGATGTGTGCCAGGCCGCCCGAGCCGAGGTCGGGTGGTGGTTGCAGCGCCTTCTCGACCTCGACAGTCTTGGCGGCCCGCAGGAAGCCGCCGGCGAGGCGGGCTGCCAGGCCGGGCATGGTAGTGACGTGGCGGCCGACCGCTCCGGTGCGGGCGGCGCCCAGGCGCACACGGTGGGCCGCGAGGCGGTCGGGGACGACGGTGGTGGTGCGGGACGGCATCGAGCCTCCGGGCTTAGGTGTGGTTTCTATCGTAACGCGGTTCTCAAGCCGCACCGACTCCCTTGCGTCGAACGAAGAGCGTTCCGCACGAAGGCCGTGGCACATGGACGCGTCGGGAGCCGTCTGCGGGAGGTGCGCCGGCGTGCGCGATCAGGTCGGCGCCGATTGGGTGCTGGCACGCGCGACGTACGCGTGCCAGCGAGGCCAATCGAGAAGCTCGGTCCTACTCAGTGACCTCGGCGATGTACCAGCCGAGCTCGAGCCCCCGGTAGACGAGCCAAAAGTCGATCTCCCAGTGGCTGGCAACCCAGCTGGGCACTGACCCGGTGGCCGTGAAGCTCCCGTCGGGCTCGATAGCGAGCGCGAGGTCGTCGATCTCGGGCCGCCACGGATCGAGACTGATGGCGAAGCCGCCGTCGTCAGGCATCGGCGAGCCATCCCATGCGACGAGGCTCCCCGTGACCGTCAACATGCCGTCCGAGAACGTCGCCTCATCAGCGATGAACTCGAACGTCCCAGCGACGGCTGTTGACCTTGGTTCGACAGCGGTGAAGAGTGGGTCACCCGAGGGTACGAGGGTCACGACAGCGGGGAGGAGGTCGTCAAGGCGCACGTCGAAGACTGCTCCGATCGGGCGCCCATAGTCGTCGTACGAGTCGTCCGACACCGGAGCCGTAGTGACCGTCGAGATCGCCGTGCCGTCGCTGCTGCTGATAGCAGTGCCGTTCGTGACAAGCACAGAGTAGGTCACGTCCGGAACCTCGTACTCCCAGACGGTTTCCATCGAGACCCAGACCTGCGCCTCGTTCGCCGCTTCGCTCTCGCTGAGCCCTCTCCACAGTACGGTGGCAGCGATGCCGACCGGCAAACTCGTGCTGGATCCGGCTGCGGTGATGACCTCGAAGCGGAACGCGTCGGCAGGTGTGTCGAGCCCGAGTCGCGCACGCGCCGTGTCGTAGTGCGCTTCTTCAAGTCGCCTGGAGTCGACTTGAACCGCTGTATCGCTCCACGACGTGATGGCCGCGTCGACGTTGACCCCAGCGTACCGGAGCACCGATAGGCCTTGGCTCGAGCCGAACCCGCTGCCGCTGATCGTGAACACGAGCGGCAGCGTGCCGCTCGTCACGCTGTACGCCGGTGTGACGAACCCCTCCGGGTCGACGCCGGTCACGCGTGGTCCGCACGCGATCGGGGAGGCGATCGTCGCGACCTCGCCCGCAACGACCGTGACGGCCTGCGGAGCTGTGACATTGCCAGGTGTCCCAGCGACGACCTGGTACGTGCCCGCCGGCACGCGGCTGATCGAGAACGCACCGGTCGCGTCGGTGACGGCGCTGAAGCTAGTGCCGAGGGCGAAGACGAACACCCCTGCCCCGGGACCGTCGACCGTGCCGGCGATCGCGCCGAGGGGTGCCGTCGACAGTGTGACGGCGCTCGTCTGCCGCAGCGGGCCGTCGGAGCCGCGCTCGACGACGACGGTGCCGAACGCGCCGGTCGTGTCGCCCACGCTGCCGATGCCGTACGTGCCCTCGACGGTCACGGGAACCTTGAACTGACCGGCCGCGTCCGTCAGCGCGACGCTCGCACGCTGCGCCTCGGCGGTCAGCGTGGTGACACTTGCCGTGGCCGGCATCGCCGCGACACTGACCTGCTGGCCAGCGAGCGGGCTACCGGCCCCGTCGGTGAGGATGCCCGCGATGACATTGGGCTCGAATGCCGTGGGCCCGCCGTCCGATGGTGTGTCGGTTGACGGTGGCGTTGCGCCGCACGCGCTGAGCCAGATGATCGCTGCAGCGATCAGGAAGGAGACGTACGTACGGCGCTGGGTCATGGGACGAGCCTCCTCGTGGTGGCACATGGCGTGCGTCACTCGCATGGATGCGTTGAGTGGGTGCGGTGCACACGACCACCGTGGTCACATCGCTCGCGTCACGGTACGAAGACCGCTCTGACGGAAGATGCACGAACGAACCACATACCGGCGCTCGCACCGAGCAATGCGAGGTGAAGAAGGCGTGCGTTTCTCGTCATGGACGGTGTGAAATCGTGTTCCGTACATGTCACCGACACCGTGTCTGCGAAGACGATGCGTCGCTGTAGGCCGTGTGGCGCTGGTTCGTGACGGAAGGCAGTATGCCCTGGAGGTCGGTTCGTGATGCCTCGAGCCTCGTTGGTTGCGCGCTGGTTCTGCTCGATCCTCGTCGTCCTGCTCGCTGCCTTCGCGTTGATGGCGTGCGGTGGCGGCCCGGCCGGTGGCCCTGGGAGTCTCACGCCCGACCTGCCCTCCGACGTCCCCACCGACACACCGGTCGATGCCCCGGTCGATGCCCCGGTCGATGCCCCGGTCGATGCCCCGGTCGACGCCCCGGTCGACGCCCCGGTCGACGCCCCGGTCGACACGCCGGGCGACACGCCGGGCGACACCACGCCGGACGCTCCCTCGTCTGGCGTGCTGAGCATCGTCGTTGAGCCCGCCGCCGTGACGCTCCGTGTTGGTGAGCAGGCGGTGCTCGTAGCAACCCTCGAGGCCGCCGACGGTGTCGACGTCAGTGTCGTCTGGTCGACCGACGCAGCGGGCGTCGCGACCGTCGACGCTGCTGGCGCGGTGCAGGGGCATGGCATCGGCAGCGCCACCGTGACCGTGAGGAGCGTCGCCGACCCTGACATGGCTGCGAGCGCGACCGTGACGGTGCTCGACGCGTCGGCACCGGAGCCCGCGTCGGTCCGCTTCGTGGGGGGCGAGGTCGGCGCCGCCATCGTGGGCACCGACATCGCCGAGGCGCCGCGCGTCGAGGTCCTCGACGCCGACGGGCTGCCGGTCCCTGGTCGATCCGTTCGCTTCGAGGTCGTCGCCGGCGGCGGCTCGATCGAGCCGACCGCGCCCGTGATCACCGACGCGGAGGGGTTCGCGGCGCTCAACCGCTGGCAGCTCGGGACCATCGCTGGCGCGCAGCGCCTGCGGGCGTCGCTCGACGGCACGGAGCCACCGCTGACGGCCGAGCTCGACGTCGACGCGCTCCCAGGTCCTGCATCGCCCCTCACGAGCACCGTCGTCGCCGATCCGACGACGCTGCCCGCCGACGCGGCGTCGACCAGTTCGCTGAGCGTCACGCTCTTCGACGCCTACGACAACCCCATCGTCCTGCACGACTCGACGGTGTCGTTCGACGCCCCCGCGGCCGGGACCATCGGTCCGGTGTCGGCGATGCCGGACGGCACGGTCGTCGCCACGTTCACGGCGCCGACGGTGCCGGCGACCGTCGAGGTCAGTGCCCGGGTCGACGGCGTGGCCATCGCGGCGACGGTCACGATCGACGTGGTCGAGACGCCCGCCGTCACGGCCGTGAGCATCGACGGTGGTGATCGGACGCTGAGCCCGGGTGACGTCGTGGCGCTCAGCGCCACTGTGATGGCGACCGGCGGCGCCTCCGAGGCGGTGCACTGGTCGAGCGACGACGATGCCGTCGTGAGTGTCTCCGAGGACGGGATCCTTACCGCGGTCGGACCGGGCACCACCGAGGTGGTCGCCCAGAGCGTGGCCGAGCCGAGCGTTGAGGGGCGCATCAGCGTCACGGTGGTCGATTCGGTGCTGCCGAGTCCGGTGCCGTGGACGTATGGCCTCGTAACGACGGGGTCGTTCCTCGTGTCTGGTTCGTCGCTGATCGAGACACACGTCTGGGCTGGTGGAGAGGTCGATGTACGAGGTGCCTCGTCCATCGCTGATGGCGTGGATGTGTGGGCAGGAGAGTCCTGCCGCGTGGGCTCGCTCACGTGCCTGGAGGGCGTGGAGCCGCCCCTGCTCGAACCTGTCGACTGGGATGCTGTGCGCGACGCGGTCGTCGATCACTACCTCGGTGGTGTCGAGACGGAGAGCTGCGACGTGACCTACGTCGGGGCCCACACGGCCGCAGATCTTGCGGACACTGTCGTCTGTCTCGAGCCCGGCGCATCGCTCGTGGTCACCGGCAGCGTCACGGGCGCGCTCGTGCTCGGTGAGCGATCAACGTCCGTCGTGGTGCACGCTGCTGTGAACCCGTCCGCCACGCACGGGCGTCTCGGCATCGCCGTCGTGGCTGGCGACGTGGAGGTCGTCCACGGCACGAGCTTCGCGGGCGTCGTGACCATCGTCGCTGCAGGAGACCTGGTGGTGAGCGGAGCCCCGGATGTCGGGGCGGGCCCCGTCGAGACCGTGTTCGTGACGGAGAGCGACGTTCACGTCCTGTCTTCGCCGGCACACGCGGCCGCCGTCATCCGGGCCAACGGCAGGGTCACGGCCAATGGTGGCGCCGGCAGCGGAGCGTTCTCGGGTGCGATCCTCGCCGGTGACGGTGGAATCGAGTTCAACGCGAGCTGGTCGTTCGTGAGCGCGGAGTACGGGCACTTCCTGGTCGATCTCTGGTGAGACGTGGGGGCCCGCTTGGATCGTGCTTCCGTGCTGTCGCCGGTCATCGCCTCGCATCGGGTGCATGATCGCGTCCATGGTTCAGCCAACGCCCGCTGCTCCTCGCGTGCGCCTGAACCAACGCCCCCGGCGCCGCTCTGGCAGGGCCCGCGCCACGCTCTCCCAAGGCGCCAGCCTGCGAATGCACCCCGCCGCCTGCATCTTCGTCGAGGCGCCCGGACCGGCGCAGTCGTCGAGCCACCCGAGCCAGTGCTCATGCTGCGGCGGCTCCTTGAACGCGGCGGCCGGCTCAGTAGCCGTCCATGAACAACACGCATTCGACACCGCGAATCGTCCAGAGCCGTGACGTGCCGGCCCCAACAGGCAGGCGCGTGTAGCCCTCGATGTTGAGCACGTCACGGATCTCGCGCATGAGCGCAGACCCCGCGTCCTCTGTCCGCCAGCTGCGGTAGCCGTTCGGCCAGCGCAGGCGTGGGTGCGTCGCGAGTGGTGCTGTGGCGCGCGTGCCGCCGCGGCGGGCACGCCGGCGCGCTCGAACCATGGCGTCATCGTGCGGAGCGTGGCGCTGAGGCCGTCCGCGGGCGTCGGCCAGAAGTAGCGCTCGAGCCGTTCGGCCCATCCGCAGACCACCGGCCCAACCGGGCGGCGACGGTACTGGGCCTGGAACGGCTCGGTCTCGATGTGCTCGACCAGCGCCCGGATGAGGTCGCGTCGGACGCTGGCACACCGCGCATCGCGAGGCGTCGGGCTAGGCACAGGTCCCGCCGTGACGCGCTGGCCGCCGGCGTGCATCACCGTTGGCGCTGCCCTCCGCGTGCGCGTTCGACGCGCCGCAGCCGCTGTCTCGGCCTCGGACGTGGCCGCTGAGCCGCTTCCGGCCGACGGGACCGGCGCCCCATCTTCATGGCGAACGCAGCGGGCTGGTAGACCCCTCGCAGAACCCGCCGCAGGAACGCGTGTCGCTCGTAGCTTGGATAGTGGCGCCGCGACGCGTGGTGCAAACACAGGGCGCAAACAAAGGGCGTTGAGGATGGTCCGTACCGTGCTCAAGCGCCATCCGACCTCCGGCCACCGTGCGCGCAATGCAGCGACGACCTCTTCGCTCCCGCGTGGGCGTGGGTCGGCGTCGAAGATGCGCCGGATGGCGTCGTGGTAGGTCACTGTGACACTCCTGCGCCCACGTGCGTCACCTCACATCCGCAGCGTCGTGATGTGAGGCCGCAGCGCCTTCTCGAGGCTGTTCATGGCGTCGACCATCGCTGGGATGAGCCGGGGGACGGCATCCGGGTCGCGATAGCCGCCAAACGTGATCCAGTGCGCGATGCGGCACGCGCGACGGCCCTCTAGGCGTTGCCACTCGAGCGGTTGGCCGAAGGCCGCCTCGATGGTCGCCTTGTTCGATTCGAAGTTGTCGAAGATCCGTAGGTTCTCGCCGTCGGCCTCCTTGCCTCGGTCGATGTAGAGCTCGACGCGAGCGTCGTGCTGGCGGACGCGGTAGGTGAGCGTGAGGCCGGCGATGCCGGCGCTGGCGGATATCCAGGAGTCAAAGCTCGGTGAGGTGGTGGCGTGGAGGCGGGTCTTGGTTCGAGCGTGCTCGAGCAGTTGCTGCCAGAAGGCGTGGCGCTCGTGGTGGCGCTCGGCGAGCTCGCGTTTGACCTGGCCGACCTCCCGTGCCTCATCACTGGGACCGACGATGACCGTGAACAGCGGCGCTGGGGCGGAGTCGCCGATGCGGATGGCCTCTGCCTTGAGGAGGTAGAACGAGGCGTCGCTGGCCTCGTTGAGCCAGGCGACGGCACGCGTGTGCTCGGGGCGTGGCTCGGCGACGATCCAGATCGCCGTCTTCGCCTCGAACGCGGTGAGGTACGTGATGACCTTGCCGAGGTGGTCGTGATCGCTGCGCTCGAGCTGGTTCTCGATCACGACAGTGTTGCCGCTACGGTCTTCGGCGATCAGGTCGACACTGAAGCTCCCAGCGGCGCGCTCGCGCTCTGCGTTGTCGAGGCCGAGATCCAGCACGTCATTGAGCACGTCGATGTTCTCGGCAAGCCAGCCGGTAAAGTCATGCGCTTCATGCCGCCACACGTCGCGCAGCGGTACGCGCTTGATCACGCCGATCATCGGTTCGACCCTGGCGCGAGGTCGCGTACAGCGCGTAGGTACGTCTCGTAGCTGTCGATGAAGGTCTGGAGGGCCTCGGCGTCGGCGAGGAGACCGAGCGCGATACCCGGCTTGCCTCGCGTGGCGCTCTCCGGGATCGCGACGCCGGGGATGCGGTTCAGGTTGGCCCGCAGGACCTCGGGGCTGCCCTCACCCTGGTTCCCCGGTCTGTCGTACATCCGTTGGAACTGGATCTCGACCTTCCCACTCGTCCACACGGAGAACGTGAAGTAGTTACCCTCGGGGTGGTCGAGCATCGCGAAGAACGAACCGTTGATGCGGCCGCGGCCCCACCAGATGCGCAGGCCGTGCCCGTTCCCCCATTCGAGGAGCCGTCTCGCGACAGTAACCTCCGCATCGCCGCAGTTCGTCGCGAGCGCATCGAAGAATGTGGGTTCGTCCCAGTGGCGGGCGGGGTCTGACCCGGTCGACTTGCGTTGCTGCGCCGCGGACGTCTGTCCGATGATGCGAGGCACGAGCGTCTCGATGCCTTGACCGACGTACTGCCGCACCTCGAGCGCCAGGACCTCGGCTGGGCTCATTTGCACGTTGAGGAACTCGATGACGCGCCGGAGTTCGGTCGGGATCTCGTCCGCCACGAACACGAGTCGTATGCGGCCCGCCTGCAGGTTCGTCTGGACGGTCGCCCAGAAGCGGTCCGGGTCGTCATCCTCCACCAGGTCACGTAGCACCTCATCCGGATCGAGCCCCCGGTCCACGTGGGTAGCGTCGAACGCGCTGCGGATGCGATCGACGGGCCAATGCACGACCGCGTTCGCGGCGTAGTCGAGCATCTGTCCGACGACCTCTCGACGGATGCGCGTGTCGATGCTTCGCTTCACCTCGATCAGGGTCGGGACACCGTCCTGGTCAATGAAGAGGTGGTCGAGGGACCAGCGGTTCGAGGTATCGCTGGCGCTCGGGACGCCCATCTCGCGCTTCACGAGGGCAAGACGGCGCGGGCTGCTTGCGTCGATCTGGTCGCCGGCGAGCAGGCTGGGATACTCGGCGATCAACCGCTGCAGCGTCGACTCCGAGTCGTAGGCGGACTCACGCAGTTCGGTAAGGCCGGCGTCGGTGCGGACGAAGATGGTCCCGCTGAAGGTCCGGTCGCTCATGGGGCACAGGAGGCTGGGGGCTGCGTGCTCGTGCAGGGCGTAGGTGCGCCCTCATGGGCGGCACGTTGCGAGCTGGGCGACGATGCGGCGCAAGCAGATGTGGTCCTGCGCCACGTATACCGAATCGATCCTGACGTGCGTCGCGGGCCGGTTCCGGCGTCCACAGGATCACGTCGCGAGCCGTAGGTGTCCGACGCCCCGACACGTGGGTGGCCTCGTCTCTGTCGATCCACCATGATGATTCAAGAAGAACGCGTCGGACGAGCCGGTGCAATGACATCTCGAACTCTTGGCCATGTCCATCCCGTACCCTGCCCCATGCAGCACCTCACCGACCGCATCGTCGCCTTCCGCGATGCCCGCGACTGGTCGCAGTACCACGGCCTCAAGGACGAGGCGCTCTCGCTGCTCATCGAGGCGGGTGAGCTTGCGGAGCACCTGCGGTGGCACGACGACGAGACGTTGCGGTCGCGCATCGCGAGTGACCCCGAGCCTGTCGCAGACGAGTTGGCGGACGTCCTCTACTGGACGCTGTTGATTGCGCATGACACCGGCATCGACCTGGAGGCGGCGTTCGAGCGTAAGATGCTGCAGAACGAACGGAAGTACCCGGTCGAGGCCGCGCGTGGGCGCGCGACGAAGTACCACGACCTCTAGCCGGGCCGGAGGCCAGATCGTGCAGCTCTACGCCGGAACCTCGAGAGAGTTCATCGACGACGCGTTCTATGGGGCGATCTCGCGCAAGCTCGAGGAGGCGTTCGTCCGACACTACCGGCACCGGCCTGGTGTCGGTGAGGTGCGGAGCTGGCAGAACAGCCTCACCAGCATGTCGATGGTCCTGCAGCGTGCTGATTTGACGGATCACGGCGTCGTCCTCGAGCACCAGTTGCCGCTGACCAGCAAGCGTCTCGATTGCATGGTGCTCGGTCGCGACGGCGAGCGCCGCGATCAAGCGGTCGTGGTCGAGCTCAAGCAGTGGGACAAGACGGAGCCGAGCGAGGCGGAGCAGTGCGTGGTGACGTATGTCGGCCGCGGGATGCGCGACGTGCTGCACCCGTCGGTGCAGGTCGGGCAGTACGCGCAGTTCCTGTCGGACTACCACGAGGCGTTCGTCGAGGAGCGCGTCGGCCTGGCGGCCTGCTCGTACCTGCACAACCTGCACTTCGACCCGGCCGACGAGCTGTTCGCCGAGAAGCACCGTGGCGCGCTCGACGCGTTCCCGCTGTTCACGGCGGACCGCGCGGACGAGCTGGCGGGCTTCCTCACGAACCGTCTCGGTCACGGTGAGGGCGACGCGGTGCTCAACACGGTGCTGGCGTCACCGGTGCGGGCGTCGCGGAAGCTGCTCGAGCACACGGCGGAGATGATCGAGGGGCAGGAGGTGTTCACGCTCCTCGACGAGCAGCTGGTGGTGTTCGAGAGCGTCGTCGCTGCGGCGCGGATGGCGGTGCACCGCGCGGGGAAGACCGTGATTCTGGTCCGCGGCGGGCCCGGGACCGGGAAGTCGGTCGTCGCCCTGCACCTCGTAGGACAGTTGTCGAAGCAGGGCTACGACACGCACCACGCCACCGGAAGCCGCTCGTTCACGGGCAACGTCCGCAAGATCGT
>PWLT01000444.1 GCA_003558415.1 Hyphomicrobiales bacterium | reverse complement strand
GACCTGCAGATCGATAGCGCGGCCTTCCGCGTCGTGCTCGCGGAGGGGACCACAGTGGCACGCGCCGTGGACGCGCTCGAAGCCGCCCCGTTCCTCAGCGGCGAGATCGGTGAAACACCGCCCGAGGGGATGCTCGCGCCGGGCAGTTATGTCGTCACACCCGGCGAGGATCGCGGCGCCTTGATCGCACGGATGCAGGCCGGCCAGGAGGAGATTCTGTCCCAATTGTGGGAGGCGCGCGTCGAGGGGCTTCCCTATGCCGATGCCGAGGAAGCGCTGATCATGGCCTCCATCATCGAGAAGGAAACGGGGCTGGCCGAGGAGCGGCGCAAGATCGCGGGCGTGTTCGTCAACCGGCTCGAGCGTCCGATGCGCCTGCAGACCGACCCGACGGTGATCTACGGCATCACCCTGGGGCGCGAGCCGCTGGGGCGGGGCCTGCGCCAGAGCGAGCTGCGCGCCGAGACGCCATGGAACACCTATGTCATCGACGGATTGCCGCCTACGCCCATCGCGAACCCCGGCCGCGACAGCATCGCCGCTGCGCTGGACCCCGAGGAGCACGAGTATCTCTATTTCGTGGCCGACGGGACCAATGGACACGCCTTCGCGACCAATCTGGCCGATCACAACCGCAATGTCGCCGAGTGGCGCCGCATCGAGGCAGAACGCGCCGCCGAGCAGGAGTGAGAGCCGCGAGGCCGGGTTAATGAATGGTGAAGGTGCCGCGCGCAAGACATTGACTAAAAACGAGATTCTGCTTGACTTTGCGCGCGGTCCCGTGTAGGTATTCGGGCAAGCTGGAAGAAATGGGCGAGCGGCTCGGGGGTGACCCCGCAGCCGCTTTTTCATTTCGCTCGTGCGGAGCAGCATGAGGGCAGGCGCATATAGATGACAACACGCAGACCCCCGGAAGGGGAGACGGCGGGCAACGACCCGACCGCCGCGGCCGAGGCGCTTCTGAGCGAGACGGCGGAAGTGGTGCGGCAATTGCTGGCACAGGTGCGGGCCGGCGAATTCGGAAAGGCCGAGGCACTGGCCCGCGAACAGGCGCAGCTTCGCAAGGCGCTGCTGGCCGCGATCACCGAAAGGCAGACGATTGAAAGACTCAAGCGCGAGAGCGGAGCCGAGGCTCCCAACGCGGCACTCGACCTCGTCGCCGCCCGCGAAGAGATCGGCCGCCGCCTGGCTCGCCTGCGCGCCGCCGCAGGCGCAGACGGAGTTTCTGGAAAGCCTGAGTGACGGCGCGCTCGCCGCGCTGCCGTGGCTGTTCGAGTTCTGGGCGCTGCCGCATCAGCTGCCCCCGGAGGGTGCCTGGCGAAGCTGGGTGATTCTGGGCGGGCGCGGTGCCGGCAAGACGCGGGCCGGGGCCGAGTGGGTGCGCGCGCAGGTGGAAGGTGCGCGCCCCCTCGACCCCGGCGCGGCGCGCCATGTGGCGCTGGTGGGCGAGACCTTCGATCAGGTCCGCGAGGTGATGGTGATGGGGGAAAGCGGCATTCTCGCCTGCGCGCCCCCCGACCGCCGCCCGCGCTGGGAGGCCACGCGCCGCCGCCTTGTCTGGCCCAACGGTGCCGTGGCACAGGCCTTTTCCGCGCAGGAGCCCGAGAACCTGCGCGGGCCGCAATTCGATGCCGCCTGGGTGGACGAGCTCGCCAAGTGGAAGCGCGCCGAGGAAGCTTGGGACATGCTGCAATTCGCGCTGCGGCTGGGGGATTTGCCGCGCCAGGTGGTCACCACCACGCCGCGCAATGTCGGTGTGCTCAAGCGGCTTCTGGCCAGCCCCTCGACGGTGAGCACTCATGCGCCCACCGAGGCCAACCGCGCATGGCTGGCGGCCTCCTTCCTCGAGGAGATGCGCGCGCGATACGCCGGTACGCGGCTGGGGCGTCAGGAGCTCGAAGGCGTTCTGCTGGAGGATGCAGAAGGGGCGTTGTGGAGCTCGCGCGGGCTCGAGGCGGCGCGCATCGAGGCGGCGCCGGACCTCTCGCGCGTTGTCGTGGCGGTGGATCCGCCGGTGACGGGGCGGGCGGATTCGGATGCCTGCGGCATCGTCGTCGCCGGTGCGCTGACCGAGGGCGAACCGCGCGACTGGCGCGCCGTGGTGCTGGAAGACGCCACCGTGCACGGGCGCCTCGCCGCGGGAATGGGCCGAGGCCGCGGTGGATGCCGCACGCCGTCACGAGGCCGACCGGCTGGTGGCCGAGGTCAACCAGGGCGGCGATCTGGTGGAGACGCTGCTGCGGCAGTTTGACGGTGTGGTCCCCTATCGCGCCGTGCGCGCCACGCGTGGCAAGACGGTACGTGCCGAACCCGTCGCCGCGCTTTACGAGCAGGGGCGCGTGGCGCATCTGGGCGGGCTCGCCGCGCTGGAGGAGCAGATGACGATGATGACGGCGCGCGGCTATGAGGGGCGCGGCAGCCCCGATCGCGTCGATGCCCTGGTCTGGGCGATCACGGAGCTGATTCTGGAGCCGGCGGCGAACTGGCGCCGCCCGCGCGTGCGGCGGCTGTGAGCGCGCCGCGCCGCCCGCGCTCGATCACGCTTGCGCCGGTTTCGGCGCGCCTATCCGCCCCGCGCAACGGGGTGTCAGGAACACAGACAGTTTGAGGAGCGTAGCGCATGTTCGACTTCCTTCGACGCTTCGCGCGGGAGGCGCCCGAGGCCAAGGCATCGGCTGTCGGTCCGCTGACCGCGGGGCGCGTGAGCAGCTGGCAGGCACCGGTGTCCGCCGCGCCGCTATGGAGCGCGCGCGATGGCGGATCTCTGACGCGAACGGGTTTTCAGGCCAATCCGGTGGGTTTCCGCGCCGTGCGCCTGATCGCCGAGGCCGCCGCCGCCCTGCCGCTGGTGCTGCAGGATTCGGAGCGGCGCTACGAGTCCCACCCGGTGCTCGACCTCATGCGGCGGCCTAACCCGGTGCAAGGGCGCGCCGATTTCTTCGAGGCGCTCTATGCCCAGCTCATGCTGACGGGCAATGCCTATGTCGAGGCAGTCTCGGGCGCATCGGATGGGGTGCCGCAGGAGCTTCATGTGCTGCGCTCGGACCGCATCCGCGTCATTCCCGGCCCCGATGGCTGGCCGGTGGCGTTTGAATACGCGGTGGGCGGGCGCAAGCATCGCTTCGCGATGAGCGGGGGAGCCGCGCCGATCTGCCATATCCGCAATTTCCACCCGCTCGATGACCATTACGGGTTCTCGCCGATGCAGGCGGCGGCAACGGCGGTGGATGTGCACAATGCCGCCTCGCGCTGGTCGAAGGCGCTGCTGGACAATGCCGCGCGGCCCTCGGGCGCGATCGTCTACAAGGGTGCGGACGGGCAGGGTGCGCTCTCGGGCGATCAGTATGAGCGGCTGCTCTCGGAGATGGAGAGCTATCACCAGGGGGCGCGCAATGCGGGGCGGCCGATGCTGCTGGAGGGCGGGCTCGACTGGAAGCCGATGGGGTTCTCGCCCTCGGACATGGAGTTCCAGAAGACCAAGGAGGCCGCCGCGCGCGAGATCGCCGTGGCCTTCGGCGTGCCGCCGATGCTGATGGGCATCCCGGGCGATGCCACCTATGCCAATTATCAGGAGGCCAATCGCGCCTTCTACCGGCTGACCGTGTTGCCTCTGGCCCAGCGTGTGACCGCCGCGCTGGCGCACTGGCTGTCGGGATTCGATGCGCAGGGTTTCGATCTGCGCCCCGACATGGACCAGGTGCCCGCGCTCGCTGCCGAACGCGAGGCGCAGTGGAACCGCGTCGGCTCGGCCGGTTTTCTCAGCGATGCCGAAAAGCGCGCCCTGCTCGGGCTTCCGCCGCGCCGGGAGGATGAATGAGTGCGCGGCGCGCGATCGGCGGCTCGCGGTATCTCTATGACAGTTTCGATTCCGCGCATGCGCGCATCGACGCCAACGAGCGGGTCGCCGAGGAGCGCTGGGCCGGGCTCGAGTTCCGGCTCGGGCGCATCGAGGCGATGCTCGAGCGGCTGGAGCGGCGGTTGTGGCTGGCGGTCTACGGGGTGGCGGCCGTGATGCTGACGCAGCTGGCGAGTTCCTACCTCGCCGCGATCGGGGGGCCGTGAAACGATGGAGAGAGGAACGGGGATGAGAGAGCAGGCAGAGCTGGAACACAAGTTCCACCGCCCCGAAGCGGGGCTGCTGGTAAGCGACGGGAGCGCGGTGGCGGGGTATGCATCGGTCTTCGGTGAGCGTGACAAGGGGGGCGACGTGGTGATGCCCGGCGCCTATGGCGCCTCGCTTGCCGAGCTGAAGGCGTCGGGGCGGCAGGTAAAGATGCTCTGGCAGCACGATCCTGCCCAGCCCATCGGCGTGTGGGACGATGTGCGCGAGGATGCGCGCGGGTTGTGGGTGAAGGGACGGCTGCTGTCGGATGTGGCGCGCGGGCGCGAGGCGCTGGCGCTGATCGGCGCGGGGGCGATCGACGGGCTGTCGATCGGCTATCGCACGCGCCGGGCCGAGCGGGATCCGGGCGGCGGGCGGCGATTGCTGGAGCTGGAGCTGTGGGAGGTGTCGCTGGTGACCTTTCCCATGCTGCCCCAGGCCCGCGTGGGCGCCAAGGCCGAACCCGGCGCCGAACGGGTCGCGGCACGTCGGCTCGAAGAGGTCACCGCCGCCATCGCGGCGTTGCGTGAGGCGCTCGCGCAGCGCTGAGAAATCCGCCTCGCGCGCAGCCTTGCGGTCGAGCCGCGAGAGGCCGCGCGTATGGCAAAACACCAACCCCCTAGACGGAATCACGACATGAGCAAGACCGAGGCGAAGGCCGCGGACGGGCAGGATCCGACCGGCGCGGCACCGCATCCGGCGGCGGAGATGGACACGGCGCTGACCGGATTTCTGAGCGAGTTCACGGCCCTCCAGGCCGAGATCAAGACCAGGTTGCAACAACAGGAAGAGCGACTGACCATGCTGGACCGCAAACACGCTGCCGCGACGACGGCCGACCGCCCCATGCTCTCGACCGGGCACGAGCCCGAGGTGCCCCATCGCAAGGCCTTCGGCGCCTATCTGCGCAGCGGCGACGATGACGGGCTGCGCGGCCTCGTTCTCGAGGGCAAGGCCATGAACACCGCGGTCGCCGCCGATGGCGGCTATCTCGTCGATCCGCAGACGGCCGAGACGATCCGCGGCGTCCTGCACGGCACCGCCTCGATCCGGGGCATCGCCAATGTGGTGACGGTGGAGGCGACCTCCTTCGACGTGCTGGTGGATCACTCCGAGATCGGGTCGGGATGGGCCACCGAGACCGATCCCCAGGCCGAGACGGACACGCCGCTGATCGACCGCATCTCGATCCCGCTGCATGAGCTTTCGGCCATGCCCAAGGCCAGCCAGCGGCTGCTCGACGACAGCGCATTCGACATCGAGGGCTGGCTGGCGAACCGCATTGCCGACCGCTTCGCCCGTGCCGAGGCGGCGGCCTTCATCCATGGCGACGGCGTGAACAAGCCGCGCGGCTTCCTCGATCACACGGCGGTGGATAACGCGTCGTGGAGCTGGGGCAATCTTGGTTACATCGCCACGGGAGCGTCGGGCGATTTCGCCGCCACCAATGCCGCCGACGCGATCGTCGATCTGGTCTATGCGCTCGATGCGCCGTACCGGGCCGGCGCGGTCTTCGTGATGAATTCCAAGACCGCCGGCGCCGTGCGCAAGATGAAGGATGCCGATGGCCGTTTCCTGTGGTCCGATGGGCTGGCGGCGGGCGAGCCCGCGCGGCTGATGGGCTATCCGGTGCTTGTGGCCGAGGATATGCCCGACATCGCAGCCGATGCCCATGCCATCGCCTTCGGCGATTTCCGCTCCGGCTACACGGTCGCGGAGCGTCCCGACCTGCGCGTGCTGCGCGATCCGTTCTCGGCCAAGCCGCATGTGCTGTTCTATGCCACCCGTCGCGTTGGCGGCGATGTCAGCGATTTCAAGGCGATCAAGTTGCTGAGATTCGCCGAGAGCTGAGCCGCGGCCCGGCAGATCGGCGGTGTCCCGTTCCGGCCCGATGGCCGGTGCGGGGCTGATGCGCGGGCGTGCACGGGGGGCTCCCGTGTCGTCTGGCTGCTCCCCCTCCGTACGAGCGACCCGGGGGACGGTGCGCGCCCGCGCAAACAGGCGAGGACGAGACGGAGGGACCCGATGTTGCTGACCGAAACGAGCGCCGTGCCGGGCGCGGCGCTGCCCCTTGCGGCGTTCAAGGAGCATCTGCGTCTGGGCAGCGGCTTCGCCGATGACGGCGCCCAGGACGCGTTGCTTGAGCGTTATCTGCGTTCCGCGCTCGCGGCGATCGAGGCGCGCATCTCGAAGGTACTGCTGGAGCGGGGCTTTCGCCTGCGTCTCTCGCACTGGCGCGAGGGGCAAGTGCAGACATTGCCGGTGGCGCCGGTGAGTGCGGTGAGCGCGCTCACGCTGATCGACGCGGAGGGGGCCGAGACGGCAGTGGAGCCCGACCGCTGGACGCTGGAGCCGGACATGCACCGCCCCCGGCTTCGCGCCACGGGCTGGGTTCTGCCCACGATTCCCACGGGTGGTGCGGTGGAAATCGCCTTCGAGGCGGGGTTCGGCCCCTCTTGGGAGGATGTGCCTGCCGATCTTGCCCAGGCGGTGTTCATGCTTGCGGCGCAGTATCACGAGACCCGGCAGGCGAGTGGACCTGCGGAGGGGGTCATGCCCTTCGGCGTGATGACCCTGATCGAACGCTGGCGCAACGTGCGCAGTCTTGCAGGGGGTGCGCGATGAGCGCCCCGCGGCTGACCCGCCGCCTGGCCCTGGAGGAGCCCCAGACTGTCTCTGACGGTGCGGGCGGCTTCACCGAAAGCTGGGTTTCGCTGGGAACGCTCTGGGCCGAGATGCGCGCTGGCAGCGGGCGCGAGGGCACGCGCAGTGCGGTGCCGCTGGGGCGGGTGGCGTGGCGCATCACCGTGCCGATGGCGCCGCCCGATGCGCCGTCGCGCCCCCGCGCAGGGCAGCGGTTTCGCGAGGGCACCCGGCTGTTTCGCATTCATGCGGTCGCCGAGTCCGACACGCGCGGCGCCTGGCTGACCTGCTTCGCCGAAGAGGAGGAGCCCGCATGAGCTATGGCGCAGCACCCGCGCTGCAAGAGGCGGTGTATGACAGGTTGATGCAGGACAGCGCCCTGCAGGCGCTGGTGAGCGGTGCCATCCATGACGCCCTGCCCCCGGCGACACCGCCGGGCACCTTCGTGCTGATCGGCCCCGAGGAGGTGCGCGATCGCTCAGACCGCTCGGGCGGCGGTGCCGAGCATCGGCTGACCATCAGCGTGATCAGCGATGCCGCAGGGTTTCAGACCGCCAAGTCGGTCGCCGCAGCGGTTTCGGATGCACTGATCGACGCGCCGCTGACATTGAGCCGCGGGCGGCTGGTCGGGCTGTGGTTTCGACGCGCACAGGCGCGGCGCACCGAGCAGGGGCAGGGGCGGCGCATCGACCTGACCTTCCACGCAAGGGTCGAGGACTGAGGCTCCCCGCACCGTGCGACGGCGGCCAGACGGGCGCACCACGGGACGAGCGCGGGCGGATCGCCCGGAAACGGGCGCGGATCGGACAACAGTGATGGAGAGCGAGCGATGAGCGTGCAGAGCGGCAAGGATTTGCTGATCAAGATGGACATGACGGGCAGCGGCAGCTTCACCACCGTCGCGGGGCTGCGCGCCACGCGGGTGAGCTTCAACGCCGAGACGGTGGATGTGACGAGCCTGGAGAGCCAAGGCGGCTGGCGCGAGCTGCTGGCCGGTGCCGGGGTGAAATCAGCGGCGATCTCGGGCTCAGGGGTGTTTCGCGACGCAAGCACCGACGAGCGCGCGCGTCAGGTGTTTTTCGACGGCGAGGTGCCGCGCTTTCAGGTGGTGATACCCGATTTCGGCACCGTGGAGGGGCCGTTCCAGATTACCGGGCTTGAATATGCGGGCAGCCATAACGGCGAGGCGAGTTATGAGCTGTCGCTGGCCTCGGCCGGCGCGCTCGAATTCGTGGCGCTGTGATGGCCAATCCGCATGCGGGAGAGGTGGCGCTCTGGCTAGATGGCGAGCGCCATGTGCTCAAGCTCACACTGGGCGCGCTCGCGGAGCTGGAGGCGGCGCTCGAGGCAGACAGCCTCGTCGCGCTGGTGGAGCGTTTCGAGCGCGGCAATTTCTCCACGCGCGACGTCTTGGCGATCATCGTTGCGGCGCTGCGCGGGGGTGGCTGGCAGGGAAGCGCCGAGGATCTGCGCGCCATCGAGATCAGGGGCGGTGCGATGGAAGCCGCGCGCGCGGCGGCGCTGCTGCTCACCCGCGCCTTCGCGGCGCCGGGGTCTCAATGATCCAGGAAGGGCGCCGACGCCGCGCGGGTCGTAGGCGCAGCAACGCCACGCGTGACGAGGCCGCGCCCCCAACGCAGGCGCATCCGGCGCCGCCGGAACCCGCCCCTGCGGTGTTCGACTGGGCAGCGCTGATGCGGGCGGGGATGGGCGAGCTTGGGCTCCACCCTTCGGCGTTCTGGGCGCTCACGCCGGTCGAGCTCTTGATCATGCTGGGGCTCGAGGGCGGGCCGGCGCCCTTGAGCCGCGCGCGGCTGGAGGAGCTGGCCGCGCTCTATCCGGATCGGAACAGGGAACAGGTTGATGGCGGAGATCGAGGATCTGGGCGAGCGCATAGAGGCGCTGGAGACCACCCTTGCGGGGGCGCAGGGGGTGACGGCGGCATTTGACGGCGAGTTGCAGCGCATGAGTCGCAGCCTGGCGCTGACCGGGCGTGAGGTCGACACGCTGTCGCGCGCATTCGGGGGCAGCCTGCGGCGTGCCTTCGACGGGCTGGTTTTCGACGGCGCGAAGCTCTCTGACACCCTGCGCCAGCTTGGCCGCTCGATCGCCGACTCGGTTTATGCCGTGGCCATGCGGCCGGTGCAGAATGCGCTGGGCGGGGCGCTGGCGCAGGGGCTTCAGGGCACGATGTCCTCGCTCATGCCCTTTGCGCAGGGCGCGGGGTTTGCGCAGGGGCGGGTCATGCCCTTCGCCAGCGGCGGGATCGTAAGTGTGCCCACGACCTTTCCCATGCGTGGCGGCCGCACGGGGCTGATGGGCGAGGCCGGGCCGGAGGCGATCATGCCGCTGGCGCGCGGAGCCGACGGCCGGCTCGGGGTTCAGGCGTCCGCGACGGGGCGGCCGGTCAACGTGACCGTGAATGTCTCCACCCCGGATGTCGACGGGTTCCGTCGTTCGCAAGGGCAGATTGCCGCGCAGCTCGGACGCATCATCGCGCGCGGCCAGAGGAACAGGTGAGCAATGGCATTCCACGAGGTGAGATTTCCCGCGTCGCTGAGCTTCGGCAGCCTTGGCGGGCCGTCGCGGCGCACCGAGATCGTGACGCTGGCGAACGGGTTCGAGGAACGCAACACGCCCTGGGCCGATGCGCGGCGCCACTATGACGCGGGGCTCGGCCTGCGCAGCCTCGATGATCTGGAGGCGCTGATCGCCTTCTTCGAGGCGCGGGCCGGTCAGTTGCACGGTTTCCGCTGGAAGGACTGGGCGGATTACCGCTCGGCGCCGGTGTC
>PWLT01000417.1 GCA_003558415.1 Hyphomicrobiales bacterium | reverse complement strand
GATCTGAAGGAGTGGCGCGAGGCGCTGCCCGCGGCGCAGCGCGAATGGGCGCAGGCGGCACGCTTTTCCGCCAAGCTCGGCGAGGCGCTCGAGCTTCCCGGCCCCAAGGGCGAAATCGCCGCCGCCGCGGTCGGGTTCGGCGATGCGCGCGCGCGGGCGCGTAGCCGATTCGGGATTGCTCGGGCTGCTGCGATATTGCCGTCGCGGACCTTTCATCTGGCGACGCGGCTTGCGCCGGAGGATCGCGACGAGGCCGCGCTTGGCTGGCTACTGGCGGGGTATCGCTTCACCCGATACCGTGCCGCCTCGGGCGCGGCGCCGGCGCGGCTCAAGGCGCCCGAGGGCGCGGATGCAAAGATGCTGGAGATCATCGCCGGGGCCGAGGCGCTCACGCGCGATCTGATCAACACCCCGGCCGCCGATATGGGCCCCGAGGAGCTGGAAAGCGAATTCCGGGCGCTGGCCGGCGAATTCGGCGCCGAGGCCGAAGTGACCCTGGGGGAGGCGCTGCTGGAGGGTAATCTGCCCCTGATTCACGCCGTCGGCCGGGCCTCGCCGCGCGCACCGCGCCTGCTGGACATGCGCTGGGGCCATGAGGGGCCGCGCCTGACGCTGGTGGGCAAGGGGGTGTGCTTCGACACTGGCGGGCTGAACCTCAAGCCCGGCAATTCCATGGGCCTGATGAAGAAGGATATGGGCGGTGCGGCGACCGTTCTGGGGCTCGCGCGGATGATCATGGCGTCGGGCTGGAAGCTGCGGCTGCGGGTTCTTGTCCCGGCGGTCGAGAATTCGGTGAGCGGTGCCTCCTTCCGCCCCGGCGACATCCTCACCAGCCGCAAGGGGCTGACGGTGGAGGTCAACAACACTGATGCCGAGGGGCGTCTGGTGCTGGCCGATGCGCTGGCGCTCGCCGACGAGGAGGCGCCCGATGCGCTGATCTGCATGGCCACGCTGACCGGGGCCGCGCGCGTGGCGCTGGGCGGGGAGTTGCCGCCGCTCTATACCGACGACGACGCGCTGGCCACGGCGCTGGCGGCGGCGGCGGCGCAGGTTCGCGACCCGCTGTGGCGGATGCCGCTCTGGCCGGGCTACGAGAAGAAGATCGAGCCGGCAATCGCGGATCTCGACAATGCGCCCTCGGGAGGGATGGCGGGGTCGATCACCGCGGCGCTCTTCCTGCGCCGCTTTGTTGATGCGAGCGCGCGGTTTGCGCATCTGGATATCTATGGCTGGCAGGCCGAGGATGCGCCGGCCCGGCCGAAAGGCGGGGCAGGGCAGGGTGCGCGGGCGCTGTACGCTGCATTGCCGGGCGTTATGGGGCTCGAGGCGATGTGAGCGGGATAGCCGGTGACCGAGATCGGCGCCTGACGCCGGCGAATGACCGCGTGGCGCATGAGTCGCTGCGCGATCTCGTTCCTGCCCGGCGCTATACAAGTGGTGTGTGGCGTCAGCTGCGCGTGCCGCTGGCCGATCTACGGCTTGACCCAGAGGATGGCGTGCGGGCGCGGCAGTTGCTGATGGGCGAGTCGTTCCTGATGCTGGAGCGCCGCGGGGGCCGGGTCTTCGGGCAGGCGGAACGCGACGGGCATGTCGGCTGGCTCGCGGCCGAGGCGCTGGGCGAACCCGACGCGCCCACGCATTGGGTGTCGGCGCCGGCCACGCATCTCTATGCCGCGCCCGAGATCCGTGCGCCGACACTGGCGGGCCTGTCGCTGGGGGCGCGGCTGCATGTGGAGGCGCAGGAGGGGGAGATGGCGCGCACCGCCCGGGGGGCGTTCGTGCCGCGCATGCATCTGCGGCGGATCGGGGACTGGGCGTGCGATCCGGTCGCGGTGGCCGAAAGCCTGATCGGCACGCCCTACCTCTGGGGCGGCAACAGCCGCGGCGGGCTGGACTGTTCGGCGCTGGTGCAGATGGCGCTGCTCGCCTGCGGGCGGCCCTGCCCGCCCGACAGCGATCTGCAGCAAGCGGGATTGGGGCGCGCGCTCGCGCCCGAGGAGGAGTTGCGCCGCGGCGATCTGGTGTTCTGGCGCGGCCATGTCGGCTGGATGGCGGACGGCGCGGATCTGCTGCACGCCAACGCTCATCACATGGCGGTGGTGCGTGAGCCGCTCGCCGGGGCGGCGGTCCGTATCGCGGAAGGGGGGGGCGGGGCGATCCTCGCCCGGCGGCGCATCGACCCCTGAGCGCATCCGGCGTGTGGCGCGCGCTATCGGCAGCGCTGTGTGTCGCTGGCGCGGGCTGAAGCGACACGGGTTCGTGAAGGTCGACGATTGCGAAACCCTCACCCAGCCAATCGAACCAAGGACCTTTGACCTTGCGGGCTGATCACGCGCAAATCCTCCCTCCCGGAGGAGCTCGCTTGAGAAATCCCACCACTTTCAAGACACAACCCAGGAACCCCGCATGAACCATCATGACAGCCGCGCCCGCAACGGCATGGCCTTTGGGGTTGATCCGACGCGACCCGAATTCTACAGCCTTCGTCAGTCCCGCTACGACTCCCTTGCCTTCGACATCGCCCGGTTGGCTGGCGAATTTGCAGAGAAAGGCCAGCGCATGGCGCTGCTGGATATCGGGCCCTGGGACGGCGTGACCACGCGTCACCTCGAGCCGCATCCGCAGGCCAATAATGTCGACTACTCCGTAGCCGATCTCAAGCTTCACCCGAAGCTCCACAAGCCGGAGGGCTATAGCGAGATCTTTCTCGGAGATCTGATGGAAGGCTATCCTCAGATCGCGTCGGACCGCTACGACGTCGTTGTGTGCGAACAGGTGCTCGAACACCTGACCGAACTCGATACCCCGATCAAGACGCTCGCGCGGGTCCTCAAGCCCGGGGGCACGCTGTTCGTCGGCGTTCCGATCTTTCCGAACGGCATTCACCTGGTGCGCGAGTACGGCCTGCCCAACTGGGACCGCATCTTCCCGCCGAACAAGGTGCGCGGCCACGTCCAGTCATTCTCGAAACGGAAGATCACGCGTCTCATTTCACAGCTGACCAATCTCGAGCTCAAGAAAGCGCGCGGATACCGCATCGTCTCGGGCGGTTTCCTCAAGCCGCTGGAGGAGAAGGAATGGTGGTGGCGCTTCAATCGCGCGCTGGGGCGCGCCGTTCCGGGATTGTGCGTGGAAATACAGATGGTCTACACCAAACCCCCATCCGGCCAGTGATGACAGCATGATCGCCGCCGCCGGTGGCGGGGCATCAGGATTCCACGTCCGTCACCTCCTGGCGTTTCCGATCTGATCGGGCCATTCTTTGCGCAGCTGTGCTGCCGAGGAGTTGAATTCGGAGAGGCGCGCAATGAGGGGCGTCCATCTGGACGGCTTGCCAGACGCCGGGGTTTCCCGGCGTTCAGGGAACCGGCGGCGCAATCCGCGCCTCCTGCGCATCGCTCCACCCTCTTCTGGTCAAGATCGCCTCTGTTCTCGACCTCGAACCAAGACTCACGCAGTTTGGGCCTCCCTCAGATGAAGGCGCTGCCCAAAGCGTCTGGCGGTCGATGGAATTCACGGGCTCTGTCGCCACCCTGACCGGAACGAATTCGGACGACCGCAACACGCTCCAACCCCGCGCCAGCCGCGTTCTCACGAGGTGGCGAGGACAGATTGTCCGGACGCGCCCCACTGCGTTATCCTCTCCCGCGGCACCGTGAGACCGGGCAGGCAGAGCATGCCTGCATTGGGAAAGCCGCAGGGAGGTCAGAATGGACATCGCAGTGACGGGCGGGGCGAGGCTGCGCATGGCAGGGCTTTCAGGGTTTGCCGCCCTCGCCCTCGGGCTGGGCGCGGCGCAGGCGGAACCTGCCGGGGGGAGCTGGAGCACGGCCGCGCCACTTCCCGATGAACGCACCGAGGTTTTCATGACCACCGACGGCGCGCGGCTCTATCTTGCGGGCGGTTTTGCCCCGGGCGAGGGGCGGCCGACGGCGCCTACGGCGCTCTATGCCTATGACCCGAACGCGGATGGCTGGGAGCTGCTCACCGATCTGCCCGAGGGAGTGAACCACGCGCCGATGGTGTATCTGGACGGGCGGCTCTACGTCGTCGGGGGATACCGCGAGGCGACATTCGACCCCATCGATTCGCTGCGCATCTACGACATTGCCGAGGATAGCTGGCAGGACGGCCCGCCGCTGCCCACGGCGCGCGGCGCGCTTGCGGCGACGGTGCATGACGGGCGCATCCATGCGCTGGGCGGGGTCGATCTGGATGGTGAGAATACCGGCGCACATGAGGTCTTTGACCCCGAAACGGAAAGCTGGAGCAGTGCCGCGCCGCTGCCTACCCCGCGCGACCATCACGCCGCAGCCAGCGTGCAGGGCGAAATTGTCGTGGTCGCGGGGCGCAACCCCGAGACGGAGTTGCTGAGGGTCAACGAGATCTACGATCCCGAAAGCGAAAGCTGGCGCAGCGGCGCCGATGTACCCACCGGGCGCAGCGGTGTCGCCGCTGTGGAGCTCGACGGGCTCGTGTATCTCTTCGGGGGCGAGCAGTTCGATCCCGCCGACACGTTCGACGAGGCCGAACGCTACGACCCCGCGCAAGATGAATGGGTCGCGATGGCGCCGATGCCCACCGCGCGCCACGGGCTCGGGGCAGCCGTGATGGATGGGCGTATCCATGTCGTCTCCGGCGGGCCGGGCAGGGGGCTGACCTATAGCGACGTGCATGAGGTGCTGACCCCGAAGGAGTGAAGCGCCCCGCGCCTGGCCGTGGCAACGCACGCCCCCGGCAATGCCTGAAGGTCACGAGTTGATGACGGCGCAGGCCCTTTCCGCCATGCACGGGGCCCGCTATACCGGCGCGCATGAGCGGTACACCCACACCCACGCGTGCCAACAGTCAGCCCAGCATCGGCATCGTCAGCCTGGGCTGCCCCAAGGCGCTGGTCGATAGCGAGCGCATCCTCACCCGGCTGCGCGCCGAGGGCTATGCGGTCAGCCCCGATTATGAGGGCGCCGACGCGGTGATCGTGAACACCTGCGGATTCCTCGACTCGGCGCGCGCCGAAAGCCTGGACGCGATCGGCGAGGCGCTCACGGAAAACGGCCGCGTCATCGTCACCGGCTGTCTGGGCGCCGAGCCCGATTACATCACCGGCGCGCACCCCAAGGTTCTGGCGGTGACCGGCCCGCATCAGTATGAGCAGGTGCTCGATGCCGTCCACGCCGCCGTGCCGCCCGCGCCGGACCCCTTCATCGATCTGCTTCCGGCATCGGGTGTGACGCTCACGCCGCGCCATTACAGCTATCTCAAGATTTCCGAGGGCTGCAATCACAACTGCCGCTTCTGCATCATCCCCGCCCTCCGCGGGCGGCTGCAGAGCCGCCCCGCCCATGCCGTGATCCGCGAGGCCGAGCGGCTTGTCGAGGCAGGCGTGCGCGAGCTTCTGGTCATCAGTCAGGACACATCCGCCTATGGGGTGGACATCCGCCACGCTGAGGAGCGCGGCCACCGCGCCCATATCACCGATCTGGCGCGCGATCTGGGAAGCCTCGGCGCATGGCTGCGGCTGCATTATGTCTATCCCTACCCGCATGTGCGCGAGCTGATCCCGCTGATGGCGGACGGGCTGGTGTTGCCCTATCTCGACATCCCGTTTCAGCACGCCCATCCCGACACGCTTCGCCGCATGGCGCGGCCCGCAGCGGCCGAGCGCACGCTGGAGCGCATCGCCGAGTGGCGCGGCATCTGCCCGGATATCACCCTGCGCTCGACCTTCATCGTGGGCTTTCCGGGCGAGACGGAGGCGGAGTTCCAGACTCTGCTCGACTGGCTGGACGAGGCGCAGCTCGACCGTGTGGGCTGCTTCAAGTACGAGGATGTGGCGGGTGCGCGCTCCAACGCGCTGCCCGATCACGTCCCCGAGGAGGTCAAGCAGGATCGCTGGGAGCGCTTCATGGAGCGCGCGCAGGCGATCTCGGCCGCGAAGCTCGCCGCGAAGGTCGGCCGGCGCATGGAGGTGATCGTCGACGAGGTGGATGAGGAGGGCGCGGTATGCCGCACCCATGCCGATGCCCCCGAGATCGACGGCAAGCTCTTCATCGACGAGGGCTTCGCGGGGCTCGCGCCGGGCGATATCGTCACCGTGGAGGTGGAAGAAGCCTCGGAATACGATCTGTGGGGCCACCGCGTGAGCTGAGCGCGACCCAGGCTTCAGATCAGCCCCAGTTCCGCGTCGCTGGCGATACGATCATACTTGTCGGCGGGCGGCATCGGCCGGGCGCGCCAGTCGGGCTCGAACACGAAGCTTGAGCGCGCCCGCCCTTCGGGCAAGGCACCGTTGCCCGCGCCGACGGCATAGTCGTAGTAGAGCTTGACGATCTGCTCGCGTGTGACCTGCTGCGCGGCGGGATGGGCCAGACAAGCCGCCTTCCAGCGCGCCACCCGTGCATATTCCGGCCTCTCGGGCAGCGCGAAGCCCTCGTAATATTCCAGAAACCAGAAACGCATCATCAACGGTGTGAACACCGCCTCGGCCAGACCGAAGCGGTCGAACAGCCACTGGCCGTCGGGGTTGTGGCGCCGGAGCAGCGCGTCGAGCCAAGCGTAGTGATCGAGGAGTTCCGCACGCAGGGCATCGCTGCGCGCCGGGTCGCGATTCATCACATAGCGATAGCCCGCCGTGCCGAAGGGGCCTTCGCGGGCGATCATCAGCCGCTCCACCGCGCGCTCGAACGGGTCGGAGCGCGCAACGGGGGGCGTGGCGAATCGCTCCTCGACATAGCGCAGGATGACGAGGCTTTCCTTGAGCACGCGGCCGGATTCGTCCTCGAGGATGGGAAGTGCGGTCGTGCCGCCCGATTTCTCCAGCAGCCAGTCCGGGCGCGGCACGGTGATGTCGACGACGTGGAAATCCACGGCATCCCGCAAATCCTTTAGCGCGAGCAGGATCTCGATGCGCTGCGAGAACGGGCAGACGGGGATGTGATAGATCACCGGGCGCTGTCGCACGCGGCCCTCCCATGCTTGCTCGCGCCCGCCTGCGCCCGCCCTTACTCCTCCGGCCTCATCCGATTGCCGCAGCCTTCACATCGGCGTCGATGAAGGGCACATACTGGGCGAAGTTGTCGGCGAACATGCGCACCAGTTTCGCCGCCTGCCGGTCATAGGATTCGGGGTCGTCCCAGGTGCGGCGCGGGTCGAGCAGCACCTCGGGCACATCCGCCACGGTCACGGGCACCTCGAAGCCGAAATTCTCGTCGCGGCGGAACTCGGCACCTTCCAGCGAGCCGTCGAGCGCGGCGGTAAGCAGCGCGCGCGTCGCGCTGATGGGCATGCGCGAGCCGGTGCCGTAGGCGCCTCCGGTCCAGCCGGTGTTGACCAGCCAGCAGGTGGCGTCGTGCTTGGCGATCTTCTGCTGCAGCATCTTGCCGTAAACCTCGGGCCGGCGGGGCATGAAGGGGGCGCCGAAACAGGTGGAGAAGGTCGGTTCGGGCTCGGTCACGCCGCGTTCGGTTCCCGCGACCTTGGAGGTGAAACCCGACAGGAAGTGATACATCGCCTGCGCCGGGGTGAGCCGGGCGATGGGCGGAAGCACGCCGAAGGCGTCGCAGGTGAGCATGATGATGTTGCGCGGATGCCCGCCCAGCCCGCTCTCGGAGGCGTTCGAGATATACCCGAGCGGATAGGCGCAGCGCATGTTCGCGGTGAGGCTGTCATCCTCGAAGTCGAGATCCTTGGTGTGGTGATCGAACACCATGTTCTCGATCACCGTCGCGAATTGCGAGGTGGTGGCAAAGATCTCCGGCTCGGCCTCGGCGCTGAGGTTGATCGTCTTGGCGTAGCAGCCGCCCTCGAAGTTGAAGATGCCGCGATCCGACCAGCCATGTTCATCATCGCCGATGAGCACGCGGTCGGGGTCGGCTGAAAGCGTGGTCTTGCCGGTTCCCGACAGCCCGAAGAAGACGGCGGTGTCCTCGGGGTCGTCGGCGGCATGGTTGGCCGAGCAGTGCATCGGCATCACGCCCTTATCCGGCAACAGGTAGTTGAGCAGCGTGAATACCGATTTCTTGTTCTCGCCCGCATAGGCGGTGCCGCCGATGAGGATCAGTTTGGCGTCGAAATTCAACGCGACGACCGTGCCTGAGTTGCAGCCGTGGCGCTCGGGGTCGGCGATGAAGCTGGGGCAGTTGATGATCGTGTATTCGGGCGCGAAGCGCGCTAGTTCCTCCGCATCGGGCCGGCGCAGAAGGTGGCGGATGAACAGCCCGTGCCAGGCAAGCTCGGCGATCACCCGGACATCAAGCCGGTGTTCGGGATCGGCACCGGCATAGAGGTCCTGCACGAAATAATCGCGCCCTTTCATGTGTTCGCGCATATCTGCGTGCAGCCGCTCGAAGGCGTCGGGCGTCATGGGGGCGTTGTTTTCCCACCAGATGCTGTCCTCGACGGATGGGATGCGCACGACGAACTTGTCCTTGGGCGAGCGCCCGGTATGTACGCCTGTCTCGACGAGCAGCGCGCCCCCCTCGCCCAGCGTGCCCTCGTTGCGGCGCAGGGCATGCGACACGAGGTCGGGCTCCAGGAGGTTGTAATAGACCTGGCCGAGCCCGTTCATGCCCTGATCTTTCAGACGTTGGGTCGGGTTCACTCGTCCGTTGGTCATGTTGCTGCTCCCGATACCGCGCGCGGCGGCCCTTCGTTGCGAGTTGTCAAGGGGAGGTGCGCGGGCCCTCACCGGACGGCCCGCTCTGCCGGACCGTTTGCTGTGCTATACCATGTTGCTTTCGGGATTGAACAGCTTGTGGCAAGCGGTTAGCGCAACCAGCCGAAAGTTAGCGCAATCCCGTGCAACCTTGGGGTGACCCGGTGCGGCAATTTCGCCATTTCTTCCGAAAAACTGTTGCCGCTTTACCGAATCGAACCGGGTCGGGGGCAGTATTCTGTTGATTCCCTCGCCCCATGCCCCGAGAATGCGGCAAAAATCGGGCAAATAGAGCAGTACAAGGATCAGAACCATGTCAAGGATCGCCCTCGTGGACGACGACAGGAATATCCTGACGTCGGTGTCGATGACTCTGGAGGCGGAGGGATTCGACGTCGAGACCTACAATGACGGACAATCGGCGCTGGATGCGTTCAACAAGCGACTGCCCGACATGGCGGTGCTCGATATCAAGATGCCGCGCATGGACGGGATGGACCTGCTCCAGCGGCTGCGGCAGAAGACCGCGATGCCGGTGATCTTTCTCACCTCCAAGGATGACGAGATCGACGAGGTGCTGGGTCTGCGCATGGGGGCCGACGATTACGTCAAGAAACCGTTCTCGCAGCGGCTTCTGGTCGAGCGTATCCGCGCGCTCCTGCGCCGCCAGGACGCCATCGAATCCGGCGAGGTCGCCACCACCGAGGAAAACAAGGTGATGGTGCGCGGCAGCCTGACGATGGACCCGCTGCGCCACGCGGTGACATGGCGCGAAAAGGATGTGACCCTCACGGTGACCGAGTTCCTGTTGCTGCAGGCGCTCGCGCAGCGTCCCGGTTTCGTCAAGAGCCGCGACCAGCTCATGGATGTGGCCTATGACGATCAGGTCTATGT
>PWLT01000224.1 GCA_003558415.1 Hyphomicrobiales bacterium | reverse complement strand
GCCAAGCAATGGCAGCTCGGCGCCACCAATCCCGAGCGCGAATCCGCGGCCCATGACGTGCTCAGCCTTGCGACCGATCTCGACGAATCGCGTGTCCGCGACGGCTTCTCCACGCCCGGAAGCGTGGGGATATGGCAGCTTCCGGCCTTCATCGACGCATTGGAGCAGGCCGGGCTCTCGGCGCGCGAGCATCGCGTGTGGTTGCATATGGAGCTTGCCATGCCGCTGTTTCTCAGCGCCATGGTACTGGTCGGCGCAGCCTTCACCATGCGCCATCCGCGCGCTGCGCATCGCGGGCTGCTGGTTCTGGCGGCGCTGTTGAGCGGTTTCGCGGCGTTCTTCCTGCGCAATCTCGCCCAGGTGCTGGGCGAGAACGGGCACATCCCCGCCGCGCTCGCCGCCTGGAGCCCGCCGATCATAGCGCTGTTGCTAGCCATGGCGCTGCTGTTGCATCTGGAGGAGGGGTGATGCGCCGTATCCTTCCGCTCGTCGCATTCCTCGCGGCGCTGGCTCTGGCGCTGGCCGTGCCCGCCCAGCGTGCCCATGCGCAGGGCTTCGCCTCGCTGATCGCCGACAGCGTGAGCCTGCGTGGCGACAACACGCTGGTGGCGGAGGGCAATGTCGAGGTCTTCTTTCAGGGCACGCGGCTGCGCGCGCAGCGCATTCTCTATTTCCGCGCCACCGACCGGCTGCAGATCGACGGGCCGATCTCGGTCAGCCGCGACGACGATTTCATCCTGCTCGCAGACGCGGCCGAGATGTCGAGCGATCTGCGCGACGGCATCCTGACAAGCGCGCGCGTGGTGCTCAACCGGCAGCTGCAACTCGCCGCGCGCGAGGTGAACCGCGTGGGCGGGCGCTATACCCGGCTGTCGGACAGCGTCGCCTCGTCCTGCCGGGTCTGCGAGGAGAACCCGACGCCGCTGTGGGAGATTCGCGCCAGAAGCGTGATCCATGACGAGCTGGAGCGCCAGATCCATTTCGAGCATGCGGAGTTTCGTGTCCTCGGCCAGCCGCTGCTCGTCGTCCCGCGGCTGCGCATGCCCGACCCCACGGTCGAGCGCTTCACCGGCTGGCTGTCGCCCGAGTTGCGCTACGGAGGGCTTCTGGGGGCGGATGTGAGCATCCCCTATTTCATCGCGCTGGCCCCCGATCGCGACCTCACCCTGACCCCGCGCATCACCTCACGCGGCAGCTACAGCTTCGGGGTGCGCTACCGTCAGGCTTTCGCGCGGGGCGATCTCGAAATTGAAGGCGCGCTCACCCATGACAGGCTGGGGCAAGGACGGATTCGCGGCTACGCCTTCGCCGAAGGGCGCTTCCGCCTCGACCCGCAGACGGTGCTGGGCTTCGACCTCGCCGCGGTCAGCGACCGCACCTATCTCGACGATTACGACATCGCCGATCAGGAGGTGCTCACCAGCGATCTCTTCATCGAACGCACCGCACGTGACGCCTACAGTCGCGGCCGCGTGACACGCTTCGAATCGCTGCGCCCCGGCGACACGAACGCGCTGCTGCCCAATCATGTGGGCGACCTGCGCCATGTGCAGCGCTTCGGTGTGCCGGGGCTGGGCGGGACCGGCCGGATCACCGTCGACGCGCTGGCCGCGCATCGCCGCGCCACCGATCCGGTGGACGGGGCGGGGCGCGACATGGCGCGCGCAAGCCTCCGGCTCGACTGGCGCCGCGACTGGGTGCTTCCGGGCGGCGTGATTGCCGCCGGGCTGGCCGAAATTCAGGCCGATCACTTCGCGCTGCGCCACGATGACGGGTTTGCGGGGCGCATCACCCGCGTCACCCCGGCCGCGGCGGTGGAGCTGCGCTGGCCCTGGGTGCGGCAGGACGCGGGCGGGGCGAGCCACATCCTGGAGCCCGTCGCACAGCTCGTCTGGGCGCCTGACGGCCAGCCGGACACCCCCAACGAAGACAGCCTGCTGGTCGAGTTCGACGAGAGCAGTCTTTTCGCCCTCCACCGTTATCCCGGCAATGACGCGCGCGAGGCGGGCAGCCGCGCCAATCTCGGGCTGAGCTGGACCCGACACGATGCGCAGGGCTGGTCGCTGGGGGTGACGCTGGGGCGGGTGCTGCGGCTGCGCGATCACGGGCAGTTCACCGCGTTATCAGGGCTCGACGGGATCCGCTCGAGCTGGCTGGCCGCAGCGCAGTTCGAGACGGCCGACGGGCTCACGCTCAGCGGGCGTTCGCTCATCGACGGATCGGGGCGAATCGAAAAGGGCGCGCTGCGCTTCGGGATCGAGGGCGAGCGGCTGAGCGTGGCCAGCACGCTCGTGCATCTCGACGCCGAGCCTGCCGAGGGGCGGGATGCAACCAGCACCGAATTGAACCTCGACACCGGTTGGCAGTTCACGCCGAACTGGCGCGGCACGGCGGAGGGGCGCTATGATATCGCCAGCCGGCAGCCCGCGCGGCTGGGGCTGGGGGCGCAGTTTCGCAACGAATGCCTGGCGGTGGATGTTTCCCTCTCGCGTCGCTTCGCCTCCTCGTCTAGTGTTGGGGCGCGAACGAGCTTCGGCCTGTCAGTCGATCTGATCGGCTTTGGCAGCCAGCCGGCGGGACCGGCGCGAAGCTGTGCGCGTTGATTTGGCGGCCCGGCGGCGCCGCATGAAGCCGTCCGACCAAGGACCAGAACGAGCGGAACCGACCATATGATGCGCCTGACTGCCCTGATCGCCTCCATCTGCCTCGCACTGGGCGCCGCCCTGCCGGTTGCGGCGCAAAACCCGTTCGAGACGCGCGCCGTGGTCAATGACCGGGTCATAACCAATTACGAAGTCTCGCAGCGGGCGCTGTTTCTGGAGTTGTTCAACACGCCCGGCGATCTGGAAGAGGAGGCGCTTGAGCGGCTGATCGAGGAGCGGCTGCAGCTCTTCGCCGCCGATCGCAAGGGTATCCGCCCCGACGAGGAGGCGATCCAGGCGGGCATGGCCGAGTTCGCCCAGCGCGCCGAGATGTCGACCGAGGAATTCGTGGAAGCGATCGGCGAGGCCGGGGTTTCGCCGGAGAGCTTCCGCGAATTCGTGATCGCCGGTATCGCCTGGCGCGAGGTTGTTCGCCAACGCTACGGCGGCCGCGTGAACATCACCGGTGCGGAGGTTGATCGCGCGATGTCGATGACCGCCTATCGCGGCCCCGTGCGCCTGCTCCTGTCCGAGATCATCCTGCCCGCGACGCCGGAATTCATTGAGCAAAGCCAGGAGCTGGCCGAACAGATTACCCAGATCCGCAGCGTCGAGACCTTCTCCGACGCGGCGCGCCAGGTTTCCGCCGCCGAGTCCGCCGAGCGCGGCGGTCGTATCGACTGGGTTCCGCTGGAGAACCTCCCCGACGAGGTCCGCCCGATGCTCCTTGCGATGCGCCCCGGTGAGGTGACCCCGCCGATCCCGACGGGCAATGCCATCATCCTGTTCCAGCTTCGCGATGTGGATCGTAGCGACACGCTGCCCCCGGATTCGATCTCGGTGGAGTATGCACGCGCCGTGATCCCCGGCACCGGAGCCGAGGCGCAGGCCGAGATCGCGCGCCTGCGCGATGGCGCCGATACCTGCCGCGACCTCGGCGGCCTGATCCCGCCGGGGCCGCAGGGACAGTTCGAATTGGTCAGCTCCTCGCTCGACCAGGTGCCCACCGATATCGCGCTGGAGCTTGCCAAGCTCGACGAGTGGGAAATCTCGGCCAATCTGCGTCAGGGCGATGCGACGGTCCTATTGATGCTGTGCGCGCGGACGCCGGGTCCGGAATTGCGGCCCACGCGCCAGCAGATGGACGAACGTCTGACCAATGAACGTGTCGAGCGGCTGGCGCGCGGCTATCTCGAAGAGCTTCGCGCCAACGCGCATATTTCGTTTCCGTGAGACGCCGCCGCGTTGCGCGCGCCGCCGCGCGGGACCTGGCCGATTTTCGGTTGGGGCGGGCACCGCGTTGCTCGGACCTCGCGCATGGATGAGCCGCCCCTCGCGCTGAGCTGCGGCGAGCCCGCAGGGATCGGCCCCGAGATCGCCGTGGCCGCGCGCCGCATCCTGGGGGCGGAGTGCCCCTTTTTCCTGATCGGCGACCCCGCGCATCTGCCCAGGGGCGCCGCCATTCACGAGATCGCCGCGCCGCGCGAGGCGCTTTCGGTCCCTGCGCATCTGCTCCCGGTTCTGCCGCACGGTTTCCCTGCCCCGGCTGTGCCTGCCCATCCCGATCCACGAAACGCCCCCGCCGTGATCGAGGTGATCGCGCGGGCCGTCGGGCTGGTCCGCGAGGGCGAGGCCGGCGCGCTGGTCACCGCGCCCATCAGCAAACAGGCCCTGCAGAGCGGCGCGGGCTTTGCCTTTCCCGGTCACACCGAATACCTCGCCGCGCTGGCGGGTGTGGAGGATGTGGCCATGCTGCTTGCCTGCGCGGCCCTGCGGGTGGTGCCGACGACGATTCACATCCCCCTGTCCGAAGTCCCCGCGCAGTTGACCCCCGATTTGCTGCGCCGGACCATCCGCCTCGTGCATCACGCGATGATCGCGGATTTCGGCATCGCCGCCCCGCGCATCGCGGTGGCCGGGCTCAACCCCCATGCCGGCGAGGGTGGTACGCTGGGGCGCGAGGAGGCAGAGGTGATCGCACCGGTGCTCGAGGCGCTGCGCTCCGAAGGCATGTTGCTCAGCGGCCCGCTGCCGGCCGACACCATGTTTCATGACGCCGCGCGGGCGCGCTATGACGTGGCGGTCGCGATGTATCACGATCAGGCGCTGATCCCGATCAAGACGCTGGATTTCTCGGGCGGGGTCAATGTGACGCTCGGGCTGCCCTTCGTGCGCACATCGCCCGATCACGGCACGGCCTTCGATATCGCCGGACGCGGGATGGCCGACCCCACCAGCCTGGTGGCGGCGCTGCGCCTCGCGCGCGATCTGGCGCGGCGGCGTCGGGAGGCGCGGAGATGAGCGCCTCGGCCGCCGGCCTCCGCGGCGCGCGCGTGCCGGGAGGGTGGCGGCCATGATCGACTCGCTGCCGCCGCTGCGCGAGGTGATCCGCACCCACGGGCTGGCGGCGCGGCGCAGCCTTGGGCAGAATTTCCTGCTGGATCTCAACCTCACCGCGCGGATCGCCCGCTGCGCGGGGGATCTGGAGGATTGCGACGTGCTCGAGGTCGGCCCCGGTCCGGGAGGGCTGACGCGCGCGCTGCTGGCCAGCGGTGCGCGCCATGTGCTCGCCGTGGAGAAGGACGCACGCTGCCTGGCCGCGCTCGAGCAGATCGCCGCCGCCTATCCGCCGGGACGGCTGACGATCGTTCAGGGCGATGCGCTCGAGGTCGATCCAATGGCATATCTGCGCCCGCCCGTGCGGGTCGTGGCCAATCTTCCCTACAATATGGGCACCGAACTTCTGGTGCGCTGGCTCACGCCGGACCAGTGGCCGCCCTTCTGGGACAGCCTGACCCTGATGTTCCAGCGCGAGGTGGCCGAACGCATCGTTGCCCGTCCCGGATCGAAAGCCTATGGCCGCCTGGCGATCCTGGCGCAGTGGCGCAGCGAGGCGCGCATCGTCATGCGCCTGCCGCCCGAAGCCTTCACGCCCGCGCCCAAGGTGTCATCTGCGGTGGTGCATCTGACGCGGCTGGAGGCGCCGCGCCATGCCGCCGATCCCGCGATTCTTAACCGCGTGGTCAAGGCGGCCTTTGCCCAGCGGCGCAAGATGCTGCGCGCCAGCCTGCGCGGCTTCACCCCGGAGATCGAGCAGAAGCTGCGCGAGGCAGGGATCGCCCCTACCGAACGCGCCGAGGAAATCGACCTGGAGCGCTTCTGCGCGCTTGCGCGCGTCATTGAGGCGGCGGGCTCCGCGTAACGATGAACGCGGCCCCCGCGCAGTCGCCTACTCGGCGATGGAGCTGCGCGGTGCCTGTTCGTCCGTGCTGCTGTCCTGGCTGTCGGACTCGGCGGCGGCGGCTTTCGGCTTGCGCGGGCTGCGGCGGCGCGGCGCGGGGCGCGGTTTGGCCTCATCGCCCTTGTCGGCGCTTTCCGGCGCTTCGGGGCTGGATGGCTCCGCCTCCTGTGCAGGCGGGCGCTTGCGGCCGCGCTTGCTGCGGGTTTCGGGCGTCTCGACAAGCCCGCTCCGCTCGCCGTTGCCCGGTTCAAGGTCGATCACCTCGGCCGCCGCGCCGCTTTCGCCTTGGTGCGGCGTCTGCGCGTGCTCGGCGCTGGCACCGCCACCCTCGCGCGGCTCGCCGCCTTGCTGTTCCCTGCCGCCGCGCGGCGCCTCTGTGGTCGCGCCGTCGCCGGCATTCTCCTGCTCGGGTGTCGATTCGCGCCCTGCGTCGTCGCGGCCCCGCTGGCGCCCGCCGCGGCCCTGCTGCTGGCCATCGCCCTGGCCACCTTGCTGGCCGCCCTGCTGGCCGCCATCGCGGCGCGCATCGGCCTCTCGCGCCATCTCGCGCTGCGCCTCGGCCAGCATGCGGGTGTAGTGCTCCGCGTGCTGGAGAAAGTTCTCTGCATTGACGCGGTCATTGGCGAGCTGGGCGTCACGCGCAAGGGCCAGATACTTGTCGATGATCTGCTGCGGCGTGCCGCGCACCTTGCCCTCGGGCCCGGAGCTGTCGAAGACACGATTGACGATATTGCCCATGCTGCGCGGGCGGTTCGATTTCGAACGCGAACGTGATTTGGATGATCTCATACTTGCTTTTTTCCAGCCTTGATCTGGATTGTCCCGAAGCTCTCAGCGCGCTCTGCGCTGCCTGATTCGAGCAATTTTTTCCGGCATTCGGGTGGGGGAACGCGCGACTTGCGTTCGCCTCTCACAGACACGACTAAACACGTCGTCGGCGCCAAAACAAGGGGTAGGCGAAAGTTTTCACGGTTTTGTCCGCGGATTCCCGCACACTTGACCCCATGCGTTGCAAGCGTGTCACGGCCTGGTGGCCAGAACGACACGCGCGCGCCCGTCCATGTCCGCGCGCGTGTCCACCCCGGCAAGCCCGGCGTCACGCAGCATTTCCTGGACCGCCTCCGCCTGTCCCGCGCCGACCTCGAGCAGCACGCGACCGCCATGCGTCAGCCGCCCCGGCACCTGCGCGGCGATGGCGCGATAGGCGGCGAGCGCGTCGCCCTCGGGACACAGAGCGCCGCGCGGCTCCCATTCGCGCAGCTCGGGCGCCAGCCCCGCCCATTCCTGCGCGCCGATATAAGGCGGGTTGGAGACGATCAGGTCGAAGCGCGCGCTCAGCCCCGCGCACCAGTCGCCCCTGCGGAACTCGGCCCGCTGCGCGAGCCCGAGCGCGTCGGCATTGGCGCGCGCCACCTTCAGCGCGGCCTCGGAGATATCAATGCCGATCCCGCTTGCCCCGGCACGTTCGGCCAGCAGCGTCAGAAGGATGCAGCCCGAGCCGGTGCCCAGATCGAGAACCCGCGCGAAGGGCGCCTCCAGCGCCGCTTCGATCAGCGTCTCGGTTTCCGGGCGCGGGTCGAGCACATCGGGCGTCACACGGAACTCCCGCCCCCAGAACTGACGCACCCCGGTGATCTGCGCAACCGGCTGGCGCGCGGCACGCGCCGCGATCGCCGACTCGAAACGCGCGGCCGCATCGGGGGAGAGCGGCGCCTGCAGCGCCAGGGTCAGCCGCTCGGGCGGCAATTTCAGCGCATGGCACAGCAACCGCCGCGCATCTCCCATCGCCGCCTCGATCCCGGCCGCGCGCAGCCGCGCAGCACCCCGCGCGAGCGCCTCGGCGCCGGTCACTGATCCATCTCGGCCAGCCGGGCCGCCTGATCATGGGCGCTGAGCGCGTCAATCACCTCGTCGAGATCGCCCGCCATGACCTGATCGAGCTTGTAGAGCGTGAGATTGATGCGGTGATCGGTGAGCCGCCCCTGCGGGAAATTATAGGTGCGAATGCGCTCGGAGCGGTCGCCCGAGCCCACCTGCGCACGGCGGTCGGCGGCGCGCGCCTCGGTGCTGCGCCGGCGCTCGGCGTCAAAGAGCTTGGCGCGCAGGATATCCAGCGCGATGGCGCGGTTCTGGTGCTGGGATTTCTCCGAACTCGTCACCACGATGCCGCTGGGCAGATGCGTGATGCGCACCGCCGAGTCGGTGGTGTTGACATGCTGGCCACCGGCGCCGCTGGCGCGCATCGTGTCGATGCGCAGATCGTTCGGGTCGATCTCCACATCCACCTCCGCCGCCTCGGGGAGCACCGCCACGGTGGCGGCTGAGGTATGCACGCGCCCGCCCGATTCGGTGCTCGGCACGCGCTGGACGCGGTGGACGCCGGATTCGTATTTCAACCGCGCGAAGACGCCCGCGCCCTGCACGCGCACCACGGCCTCCTTCACGCCGCCCAGTTCGGTATGCGCGATCTCGACGATCTCGACCCCCCAGCCCTGCGCTTCGGCGTAACGCTGATACATGCGCAACAGGTCGGCGGCGAAGAGCGCCGCCTCCTCCCCGCCGGTTCCGGGGCGGATCTCGAGGATGCCGGGGCGGTCATCGGCCGCATCGCGGGGCAGCAGCGCGACGCGCAGATCGCGCTCCAGCGCCTCGATCCGGGCGCGCTGCGCCTCGGCCTCCTCCTCGGCGAGCGCGCGCATCTCGGGGTCGTCGCGCATCGCCTCGGCCTCCTCAAGCGCCGCCTGCGCCGCGCGCCAGGCCCCGATCAGCGCCACCACCTCCTTGAGCCCGGCATATTCGCGGCTCAGACTGGCGATCTCGGCGGGGTCACTGACCTCGCCAAGGCGCGCTTCGAGAAACTCGAAGCGCCGGGTGATCTGATCGAGCGTATCGCGGGGCAGCATGGCCGCGTCTGTTGCCCAAGCCGCGCCCCGCGTCAAGGCGCGCTCAACGCTCCAGCCGCATGCGCACCCGCGACACCCAGTCCTCCAGCCGCTCGCGATTGGTGCCCCAATCGTTGCCGCCGAAGCGCGAGCGCGCGAAGGCCGCGTAACTCGCGCCGGTCTCGGTGGAGTAGACGCGGATCGAGGTGTAGTCGGGAAAGCCCATCCAGGGCGAGCGGGTCAGATAGGTCATGTGCCCGGCCGCGACCGAGCCCGCCACGAGTTCGGTGCGCGGGCTCTCGCGCGCCACAGCGTCGAAATCCTCGGCCAGCCCGCGCGCATCGCGGGCGTAGTTCTCGGGCCGCGCATCGCCGCCCACGGGGCGGATCAGCCAGTGATTCGGTTTGTCCGGCCTGGGGATGGCGCGCGGATCGACATGCCACTCGGCCGGATCGGAGGGCGCGAGGCGCACATAGAACATCACCCCCGCCAGCCCCAGCAGCCCCGCTATGAGCAGAAACTTGATCATGACGCGGATCGGCGCGTCCAGCCATATAGGCAGATCAGTGCGGTCGCCACATGCGCCGCTGCGACCGCGGTGGCCCCGGTGGTGTCATAGGGCGGCGAGACCTCGACGATATCGCCGCCGACCAGATTGATGCCCGCAAGATCGCGCAGCATGATCGCGGCCTGCGCCGAGCTCAGCCCACCCCAGACCGGCGTGCCGGTGCCCGGCGCATAAGCGGGGTCGAGCCCGTCGATATCGAAACTCAGATAGACGGGATGATCGCCGACGATGGTGCGG
>PWLT01000479.1 GCA_003558415.1 Hyphomicrobiales bacterium | reverse complement strand
CTCTCGCGCCACGGCGTCGAGCGCATCGCGCCGCAGCCGGGCGATCCTTTCGACCCGCATCTGCACGAGGCGATGTTCGAGGCGCCGGTGCCGGATTACACCGCAGGGCAGATCATCCAGGTCATGGCCGAAGGCTTCCGGCTGCACGACCAGCTCCTGCGCCCTGCGCAGGTGGGCGTGGCCTCAACGCCACCCGGCTGATTCGCCCCGCCCCCTCTTCTTCGTGAAAATATCCCCAGGGGGTGCGGGGGCGGGACGCCCCCGCCGCGCACCATCCCGCGCAGCGCTCAATCCCCAAGCAACTCGCGCAACTCGTAGACCAGCGCAAGCGCCGCGCGCGGGCTCAGATCGTCGGGCAAGACCTCGCGCAGCCGCGCCGCGACCGCCTCGGCGCCGGGATCCCCCGCTGCCGGTGCCTCGGCATCGCGGGTGGCCGGCGATGCGCTGAAGAGCGGCAGATCATCGACCAGCGCGGCGGCGCGGCTGCCGCCCTCGCGCTCGCCCTTCTCCAGTTCCGCAAGCACCACCCGCGCGCGCTCAACCACCGACGCCGGCAACCCCGCGAGCCGTGCCACCTGCACCCCGTAGGAGCGATCCGCCGCACCCCTGCGAAGCTCGTGCAGGAAGATCACATCGCCTTCCCATTCGCGCACCGCGACGGTGGCGTTCTCGGCTCCCTCCAGCCGCTCGGCCAGCGCGGTCATCTCGTGATAATGCGTGGCAAAGAGCGCCCGGCAGCGATTGACCCCGTGCAGATGCTCCAGCGTCGCCCAGGCGATCGACAGACCGTCCCAGGTGGCGGTGCCGCGCCCGATCTCGTCAAGGATCACCAGCGCGCGCTCGTCGGCCTGGTTGAGGATCGCCGCCGTCTCGACCATCTCGACCATGAAGGTCGAGCGCCCGCGCGCGAGGTCGTCGGCGGCCCCCACGCGGCTGAAAAGCTGGCTGACCAGCCCGATGCGCGCGCGCGCGGCCGGCACATGTGCCCCCGCCTGCGCCAGAACGGCAATCAGCGCGTTCTGGCGCAGGAAGGTCGATTTGCCGGCCATGTTCGGCCCGGTAATCAGCCACATCGCCGCCGCCCCCTCGGCCGGGGTCAGCGCACAGTCATTGGCCACAAAGGGCGCGCCCGCGCGCTTCAGCGCGGCCTCGACGACCGGGTGGCGGCCCTGCTCGACCTCGAAGGCGCGCGAGTCGTCCACCAGCGGTGCGCACCAGCCCTCCTCGACGGAGATCGTGGCGAACCCGACTGCCACGTCGAGCTCGGCAAGCGCCCCCGCCACATGGCCCAGCGGCCCGGCGGCCTCCATAACGGCGGCGCGCAACTCGCCAAAAACCCGCTTCTCGATCTCCAGCGCGCGATTGCCGGCGTTGAGAATCCGCGTCTCCAGCTCCGATAGCGCCACGGTGGTGAAACGCAGCGCATTCGCGGTGGTCTGGCGGTGGATGAAGGTCTCGTTGAGCGGGGGCGCCATCATGCGCTCGGCATGGGTTGCGGTGGTTTCGATGAAATAGCCCAATACGTTGTTGTGGCGAATCTTGAGCGACCCGATGCCCGAGAGCTCGACATATTCCGCCTGCATCCGCGCGATTACCGCGCGCCCCTCGTCGCGCAGCTCGCGCATCTCGTCGAGCTCGAGGTCATGCCCCGCGGCCACGAACCCGCCATCGCGCAACAGATGCGGCGGCTCGGCCACCAGCGCCGCGTCGAGCAGCGACAGGAGCGCCTCATGCCCGGTCAGCGCCGCGGCGCAATCACGCAGAAGCTGCGATTGCGGGGCCGCACCCTCCAGTCGCTCGGCCAGATCCGCCGCCCGCGCCAGCCCGTTGCGCAGCGCCGCCAGATCGCGCGGCCCGCCCCGCTCCAGCGCCATCCGCGACAGCGCGCGGTCCATGTCCGGCACCCCGCGCAGCATCTCGCGCATCTCGCCGCGTAACCGCGCATCGGCAAGCAACCCGTCCACCGCCGCGCGCCGCGCACCGATCTCGGCGAGATCGCGCGAGGGTGCCGAAATCCGCCGCTCCAGCAACCGCGCGCCGGCGGCGGTAGCCGTGCGGTCGATCGCAGAAAGCAGCGATCCCTCACGCCCGCCTGACAGTGATGCGGTGAGCTCCAGATTGCGCCGGGTCGCCGCGTCGATCTGCATGAGCGCCCCGGCGGACTCGCGCACCGGCGGGCGCAGCAGCGGCAGCTTCCCGCGTTGCGTGAGTTCGAGGTAATCGACGATCGCGCCCATCGCCGCGAGCTCGGCCCTGGAAAAACTCCCGAATCCGTCAAGCGTACTCACCCCGAACACCGCGCAGAGCCGTCGCTCGCCCGCGGTGCTGTCGAAGCTCGCCCGCGCCAGCTCGGTCACGGCGGTGTCCGAATCGGGGACAAACGCCTCCTCCTGCGCCTCGGCGACCAGCAACTCGCGCGGAACGAGCCGCGCAAGCTCCGGGTCCAGCGCTGCGAGCGGGCAGCTCATGACCCGAAATGCGCCGGTCGAGATGTCCACCCAGGCGAGCGCACCCGCATCGCGCACCTGCGCGAAGGCGGCGAGGAAATTGTGGCGCCGCGCGTCAAGCAGGCTTTCCTCGGTCAGCGTTCCCGGCGTGACGAGACGGACCACCTCGCGCCGGACCACCGCCTTGTGGCCGCGCTTCTTCGCCTCGGCGGGGTCCTCCATCTGCTCGGCGATGGCCACGCGAAACCCCTTGCGGATCAAGGTGAGCAGATAGCCTTCGGCCGAATGCACCGGCACACCGCACATGGCGATATCCTCGCCCTTATGCTTGCCGCGCTTGGTCAGCGCGATATCGAGCGCCGCTGCCGCCTGCACCGCATCGTCAAAGAACAGCTCGTAGAAATCGCCCATGCGGTAGAAGAGCAGCGCCTCGGGGTGCTGGGCCTTGATCTCCAGATACTGCGCCATCATCGGCGTGACGGTCGTTGCGGTCTCGCCCAAGCTCACCCCCCTGCTGCTGTCCGGGCGGAGCCTACAAAAGCCCCCGGCGGCGCGAAAGGCGGAAATCCCCGGCCTCGGCCCCTGCGCTGCGGCAAGCCTGTTGTGGGGCTGCGAGGCGCTCGCTAAGAGTCGGGAACGCTGAGGAGGAGAAGCCGCATGTCGTCGCGCAACCGTTTCACGCCCGAAGAGGCGCTCGCCTATCACCACGAGCCCTATCCGGGGAAGTTCGACATCGTCCCCTCCAAGCCGATGGCCACGCAGCGCGACCTCAGCCTGGCCTACAGCCCCGGCGTGGCGATCCCGGTTCAGGCCATCGCCGATCGTCCCGAGACGGCCTTCGACTATACCAACAAGGCCAATCTGGTCGCGGTGATCTCGAACGGCACCGCGATTCTGGGCATGGGCAATCTGGGCGCGCTGGCCTCCAAGCCGGTGATGGAGGGCAAGGCGGTGCTCTTCAAGCGTTTCGCCGATGTGAACGCCGTGGATATCGAGCTCGACACCGAGGATCCGGACGCCTTCGTGAATGCCGTGCGGCTGATGGGTCCGAGTTTCGGCGGCATCAACCTGGAGGACATCAAGGCGCCCGAGTGCTTCATCATCGAGCAGCGCCTGAAGGAGGAGATGGACATCCCCGTCTTCCATGACGATCAGCACGGCACGGCGGTGATCTGCGCGGCGGGGCTGATCAATGCGATGCATCTTTCGGGCAAGACCCTGAGCGAATGCCGCATCGTGCTCAACGGCGCGGGCGCAGCCGGCATTGCCTGTCTGGAGCTGCTCAAATCCATGGGTGTGCCGCATGACAACTGCATCATGTGCGACACCAAGGGGGTGATCTGGCAGGGTCGCACCGAGGGCATGAACCAATGGAAATCGGCCCATGCCGCGCGCACCGATCTGCGCACGCTGGAAGAGGCGATGAAGGGTGCGGATATCTTTCTTGGCGTCTCGGCCAAGGGCGCGGTCACGCCGGAGATGGTGGCGGGCATGGCCGAGAACCCGGTGATCTTCGCCATGGCCAATCCCGACCCCGAAATCACCCCCGAGGAGGCGCATGAGATCCGCCCCGATGCCATCGTGGCGACGGGCCGGTCGGACTATCCCAACCAGGTCAACAATGTGCTGGGCTTTCCCTATCTGTTTCGCGGCGCGCTGGACATCAACGCCCGCGCGATCACCGACGAGATGAAGATCGCCTGCGCCCGCGCTCTGGCCGATCTGGCGCGCGAGGACGTGCCCGACGAGGTGGCCGTGGCCTATGGGCGCAAGCTGACATTCGGGCGCGACTACATCATCCCCGCGCCCTTCGATCCGCGGCTGATCTACCGCGTGCCGCCGGCGGTGGCGAAGGCGGGCATGGATTCGGGCGTCGCGCGCCGGCCGATCGTCGACATGGAGGCCTATGAGCTCAACCTCAAGGCGCGCATGGACCCCACCGCGAGCATCCTGCAAAGCATCCATGCCCGTGCGCGTGCCGCGCAGGCGCGCATGATCTTTGCCGAGGGCGACAGCCATCGCGTGCTGCGCGCGGCGGTGGCCTATCAGCGCGCCGGGCTGGGCAAGGCGCTGGTGGTCGGACGCGAGGCCGATGTGAAGGCCAAGCTGGAGGTGCAGGGACTCGCCGAGGCCGTCTCCGAGATCGAGGTCATCAACGCCGCCAACACCGCCCATCTCGAAACCTACAAGGCGTTTCTCTATGCCCGACTCCAGCGCAAGGGCCACGACCAGAAGGATGTACATCGCCTCGCCGCGCGCGACCGGCATGTGTTCTCGGCCCTGATGCTCGCGCATGGGCATGGCGATGCGCTGGTCACCGGCGCCACGCGCAAATCCGCCTATGTGCTGGGGCTGATCAACCATGTTTTCGACGCTCAAACGGCGAATGGCGCGGTGGGGGTGACGGCAGTGTTGCACAAGGGCCGCATCGTGCTCATTGCCGACACGCTGGTGCATGAATGGCCCGATGAGCATGATCTGGCCGATATTGCCACCCGCGCCGCCGGGGTGGCGCGCCATCTGGGTCTGGAGCCGCGCGTGGCCTTTGTCAGCTTTTCGACCTTCGGCTATCCGGACTCGGAGCGCGCCGAGAAGATGCACAAGGCCGCCGCCGTGCTCGACGAGCGCGGCGCGGATTTCGAGTATGAGGGCGAGATGACGGTCGATGTCGCGCTCAACACCCAGGCACAGTCCTATTACCCTTTCTGCCGGCTTACCGGGCCGGCCAATATTCTGGTGGTGCCCGCGCGCCACTCGGCCTCGATCTCGGTCAAGCTGATGCAGGAGATGGCGGGTGCCACGGTGATAGGGCCGATCCTGACCGGCGTGCCCAAGCCGATCCAGATCCTCTCAACCGGTTCGACGGCAAACGACATTCTCAACATGGCGCTCATGGCCGCCTGCGACGTGGGACGCGCGCGCTGATCAGCCCCCCGCGAAGGGTGCGGCCTCGCCCCACAGCTCGCGCACGCGGGCATCGCGCCCGCAGGCCTCGCGGTAGCGCTTGTAGGCATCGGCCTTGGTGATGATGCCGAAACGGGTGAGGATGCGCGCATCGCTGCGGTAATAGCCCTGGTGGTACTCCTCGGCCTCAAAGAAGGGCATGGCATCGCGGATCGGGGTGACCACCTCGGCGCCGAGCTCCTCGCTGGCGCGCTCCTTCGCGGCCTCGGCCACCGCGCGCTCGTTCTCATCACTCACGAATATCGCCGTGGTGTAATGCGCGCCCCGGTCGCAGAACTGCCCGCCCGCGTCCAGCGGATCGACCGAGCGGAAGAACAGGTGAATAAGCTGCGCATAGCTCAGCAGCTCAGGATCATAGGTGATGCGGACCGCCTCGACATGCCCGGTGCCGCCGCGCGTGACCTCGTTGTAGGATGGGTTCTCGACCTTGCCTCCGGTGAAGCCCGAGACAACCTCGGCCACGCCGCGAACCCGTTCGAAATCGGCCTCGACGCACCAGAAACAGCCCCCCGCGACGACGGCCGTTTCATAGTTCTGCGCATCGGCCGTCTCGCGCAGCGCCGTGCCCAGCAAAATGCCGACCGCGAGCAGGGCGATCTTGATCGTATGCATGGATCCCCGCATCACTCCCTCCTTTGCCATCATCACGATGGTGGAGCGATGCGCGCGGGGACAAGTCACGCAGCGGTGAGATCACGCGGCATTGATGGATGTTTCGGGGTTGGCGGCAAAAACGCGCCGACATAGCCTGCCGCCCGAAGGAGAACCGCCATGCCCGAGATGCAGGACCACGTCACCACCCATCAGGCCGAAGAGGACGCACGCAACGAGAGTGTGCTGATCTGGCTCAACGGCGCGCTGCGCCCGCGCGCCGAGGCGGTGGTGAGTGTCTATGATTCGGGCTTCATGCTGGGCGACGGGGTGTGGGAGGGGCTGCGCCTCTATCACGGGCGCTGGGCCTTCGTGGACGAGCATCTCGACCGGCTGTTCGAAGCGGCGCGCGCGATTGACCTCGATATCGGCATGGACCGCGCGGGTGTGCTCGCCGCACTCGAGGACACGCGCGCGGCCAACGGAATGGAGCATGACGCCCATGCCCGGCTGATGGTCACGCGCGGGGTCAAGGCGCGGCCCTTCCAGCACCCGTCGCTGTCGCGCTCGGGTCCGACCGTGGCGATCATCATGGAGCATTCGCGCCCCGCGATCCCGCGCCCGATCCGTCTGGCCACCGTGCCGCATATCCGCGGCCTGCCGATGAGCCAGGACCCCAAGCTCAATTCCCATTCCAAGCTCAACTGCATCCTCGCCTGCATCGCCGCCGAGAAGGCCGGTGCCGACGAGGCCTTGATGCTCGATGTCCACGGTTTCGTGAACACCACCAATGCCTGCAATTTCTTCATCGTGCGCCGTGGCGAGGTTTGGACCTCCACCGGTGACTACTGCATGAACGGCATCACGCGCGCGAAGGTCATCAACCTGTGCCGCGACAACGGCATTCCCGTCTTCGAGCGCAATTTCAGCCTTGTGGACTGTTACGGTGCCGATGAGGCATTCCTGACCGGCACCTTCGGTGCGCAGACCCCGGTGGGCGAGATCGACGGACGGGTGATCGGAACGGGACGGATGGGCCCGGTGACCGAGCGGATCCGCGGCCTTTACAAGGCGCTCGTGGGGGCATGAGGATCGCCGTCTGGTCCGGGCCGCGCAATCTGTCGACGGCGATGATGTATTCCTTCGCCGCGCGCGGCGATGTGGCGGTGTGGGATGAGCCCCTCTACTCCGCCTATCTCACGCGCACCGGGCTCAAGCATCCGATGCGCGACGAGATCATCGCCGCCGGCGAGCCCGATCCGGCCCGCGTCATCGCGCGTCTGACCGGCCCGGTGCCGGGCGGCAAGGATATCTTCTACCAGAAGCACATGTGCCAGCATATGCTGGAGGGCATCGACCGGGGCTGGCTGCGCGAGGTGACGAACGTCTTTCTCATCCGCCACCCGGCGCGGGTGCTCGCCAGCTTCGCGGCCAAGCGCGAGAATCCGGGCCTTGATGAGCTGGGCTTTCGTCAGCAGGGGGAGCTTTTCGAGATGGTTGCGGCATGGGGGCAGGGGCCGGTGGTGATCGACTCGGCCGATATCCGTGCCGCGCCGGGGCCGATGCTGCGGGCGCTTTGCGCGGCGCTGGGCATCGATTTCAGGGATGCGATGCTGCACTGGCCCGCCGGTGGCCACCGCGATGACGGTGTCTGGGCGCCGGTGTGGTACGCTTCGGTGCATCGCTCCACCGGTTTTGCAGGCGCCGAGCCGCCATTGCCGGCACTCGGGGGCGCGCAGGCGGGCATGGTCGCGCGTGCGTTGCCGTATTATGAGTCGCTCGCCGCGCACCGGTTGCGGGCAAACTGAGCCGCTCAGTCGAGGAATGCCCGCACCGCGGCCTCGAACTCGCGCGGTTTCTCGGCATGCAGCCAGTGCCCCGCGCCGGGGATCTTTGCAAAGCGCGCGGCGGGAAACAGCGCCTTGATCGCCGCGCGGTCCTCGCGCTTGACGTAATCCGAATTCGCCCCCGACAGGAACAGCACCGGTCCGTCGAACCGCCCCTCGATATCGGGCCAGCCGAGGATGCGCGCCATCTCGGACTCGAGCGCATCGAGATTGAGCCGCCAGCGTGGCGGGTCGGATTTCAGATCGAGCGATTGCAGCAGGAAGGCGCGCACGCCCGCGTCCTCGATGGCCCCGGCAAGCCGCTGGTCGGCCTCGCCCCGGCTTTGCAGGCCGCGCATGTCGAGGTCGCGCATCGCGGCGATGTGCCCTGCATGGGTGTGTGAATAGGCCACCGGCGCGATATCGGCGACGATGAGCCGGCGCACGAGATCGCGCCGGGTGAGCGCCAGCGTCATGGCGGCCTTGCCACCCATCGAATGGCCGACCAGGTCCGCCGGCGCGCTGATATGTTCGATCACTTCGGCCAGATCGCCGGCCATCTCCGGGTAGCCGTGGCGGTCATCGCGGAAGCTGGCGCCATGATTGCGCATGTCCACCACGATCACCTCGCCGCGGTCGGAAAGACGCTTGGCGATGGCGCCCCAGTTGCGGGCCGATCCGAACAGCCCGTGGGCGATCAGCAACGGCGGGGTCGGGCCGGGCGTGCCGGTTCGCGTGACGTTCAGCATGTCGGCGTATCTAGCGCGCCCCGATCCGCCCTGCCAGCCCTATTGAGGGTGCCCGGCCGGGGCGCTATCGTTTGCCCGAGGCGCGGCAATGCGGGGTTGGGCGGAGCATGGGCGAGGCGAGCGTTCGACAGATGGCCGACAGGGTGGCCGCGTTGATGGAGGAACGCCTCGGCATCGCCGGCCAGGGGCTGGGCGGCAAGCTCGACACGGGCGGTCGGCGCCTGCCGCGCCGTATCCGGCGGGAGGCCGAGTACCTCGCCCAGGCGGCGCGCAAGGCGGCCGACCCGGCGCAGCTTGCGCAGCTCGATCACCCGCGCATCGCGCGCGCCTATGATGTCTGCGTGACACATCTGAGCCGGATCGGCCCGCTGGGCCGCTACCGATCCACGCTGATGGCGGTCTTTGGCCGCGCTTCGGTCAATCTACTGATTCTGGCTGCGATTGTGGTCGGCGTCCTGCTCTGGCGCGGGCTGATCTAGAGAGCGTTGCGGCCGATAGGGATTACGGGCCCCGTCGCGCCAGCGACGGGGACGCGCCCGCCCGCCCCCAGGCGGGCGCGCCCCCGTCGCATTTCGAGCAAATGAATTCGGATGACAGCGATCCGCCCTATCGCGGCGTCAGCCGGCGCGCGATCATGGCGCATCGAAACACCCGGGCCGCGCGCGAGGCACAATCTCGGGGCTATTCGACCGTCACCGATTTCGCGAGGTTGCGCGGCTGATCCACATCCGTGCCCTTGGCGACCGCCGTGTGATAGGCCAGAAGCTGCGCCGGGACCGCATAAAGCAGCGGCGCGAGCAGGTCCGGGACCTGCGGCATGGCGAGCCCCTTCCAGATGCCATCGCCCGCCTCCTCGATGCCCAGCGCGTCCGAGATCAGCAGCACACGCCCGTTGCGGGCCATCACCTCCTGCATGTTCGAGACCGTCTTGGCAAAGAGCGCGTCGCGCGGTGCCAGAACGACGACCGGCACATGCTTGTCGATCAGCGCGATGGGGCCGTGTTTGAGTTCACCCG
>PWLT01000349.1 GCA_003558415.1 Hyphomicrobiales bacterium | reverse complement strand
GACGCGAGTGTCGAGGACAGCTGGCGCCGGGTGGCGCGCGCGCTGGCCGCGGTCGAGGCCGACCCGGCCCGTTGGGAGGGGCGGTTCTTCGAGGCGCTGGAGGGGTTTCGCTTCCTCCCCGCGGGGCGCATCCTGGCCGGTGCGGGTACCGAGCGCAGCGTGACGCTGTTCAACTGCTTCGTGATGGGCACCATCCCCGACAGCATGGGCGGCATTTTCGAGATGCTCAAGGAAGCCGCGCTGACCATGCAGCAGGGCGGCGGCATCGGTTATGATTTCTCCACCATCCGCCCGCGCGGGGCCGAGGTGAAGGGCGTGGGCGCCGATGCCTCAGGGCCGCTGTCCTTCATGGATGTGTGGGATGCGATGTGCCGCACCATCATGTCGGCGGGCTCGCGCCGCGGGGCGATGATGGCGACGATGCGCTGCGACCATCCCGATATCGAGGATTTCATCACCGCCAAGCAGGATCCGGCGCGGTTGCGCATGTTCAACCTCTCGGTGCTGGTTACCGACGCGTTCATGGAGGCTGTGAAGGCCGGGGGAAGCTGGGATCTGAGTTTTGAGGGCAGGGTCTACCGCACGGTCAAGGCGCAGGATCTGTGGAACCGAATCATGCGCGCCACCTATGATTATGCCGAGCCCGGCGTGATCTTCATCGACCGCGTGAACGCGATGAACAATCTCGCCTATTGCGAGGAGATCAGCGCCACCAACCCCTGCGGCGAGCAGCCCCTGCCACCCTATGGCGCCTGCCTTCTGGGCTCGGTCAACTTCGCCCGGCTGGTCGAGTCCCCGTTCGAGGAGGACGCGCGGCTCGACCCGGAGGCGCTCGACGATCTGGTGCGCATCGCGGTGCGGATGATGGACAATGTCGTTGATGTCAGCCGCTTTCCGCTGGAGGCGCAGGCCGCCGAGGCGCACGCCAAGCGGCGCATCGGGCTGGGGGTGACGGGGCTTGCGGATGCGCTGCTGATGCTGGGGCTGCGCTATGGCTCTACTGAGGCTGCCGCGCAGGTCGAGGAATGGATGCACGCGCTTGCACGCAGCGCCTATCTGGCCTCGGTCGATCTGGCGAAGGAAAAGGGCGCCTTCCCGCTTTTCGATGCCGAGAAGTTCCTCGCCTCGGGGACGATGCAGCGGATGGATGCGGATGTACGCGCGGCTGTGTCCGAACACGGCATCCGCAATGCGCTTCTCACCTCGGTCGCGCCCACCGGCACTATCAGCCTTTATGCCGGGAATGTCAGCTCGGGCATCGAGCCGGTCTTTGCCTATTCCTACAACCGCAAGGTGCTGCTCAAGGACGGCTCGCGCACCGAGGAGGAGGTGGTGGATTACGCCGTGCAGATGTGGCGCGACAAGTTCGGCGACGCGCCGCTGCCGGATCATTTCGTCAACGCGCAGACGCTGGCGCCGATGGACCATGTGCGCATGCAGGCGGCGGCGCAGAAATGGGTCGATTCGAGCATCTCCAAGACCATCAACGTGCCCGAATCCATCGGCTTCGAGGATTTCAAGGAGGTCTATCTCGCCGCCTACGAATCCGGCTGCAAGGGATGCACCACCTACCGGCCGAACGAGGTGACGGGCTCGGTCCTGTCGGTGTCCGAGACGCGCGAGGCCGCGCCCGAGGCCGATACCGGCGCCGATGTGGTCTATATCTCCGAGCCACTCGACCGGCCCAAGACACTCGACGGGGTGACCTACAAGCTCAAATGGCCCGGGTCGGAGCATGCCATCTACATCACCATCAATGACATTGTCATCGCCGGGCACCGCCGGCCCTTCGAGATCTTCATCAATTCCAAGAACATGGAGCATTACGCCTGGACGGTGGCGCTCACGCGGATGATTTCGGCGGTGTTCCGGCGCGGGGGCGATGTGTCCTTCGTGGTCGAGGAACTCAAGGCGGTGTTCGACCCGCGCGGCGGGGCGTGGATGGAAGGGCGCTACATCCCCTCGATTCTCGCCGCCATCGGCGGGGTGATCGAGCGCCACCTCATCGAGATCGGCTTCATCGACGGCGAGGGGCTGGGGCTGAAGGCCGATCCGCGTGCCGAGGCGATGGTGGTGGGCGAAGCGCCGCGCGGGCGGGCCTGCCCGGCCTGCGGCGCCTATGAGATGGTGATGATCGAGGGTTGCATGACCTGCCGCGCCTGCGGCTATTCGAGCTGTCAGTGACGCCCGGGCAACACTTGGCGGCCGCCGCGAACGGGGCCTGACCCCGCTGCGGCCCGGTTGCGGGTCACTGCGCGTCGATCAGCGCCGTCACAATCGCCTTGGCGGAATCGCTGTCCCACTCGGCATCGCCAGTCAGGCGCGCGATCTCGCGGCCCTGGGGGTCGAGAATCACCGTCACCGGCAGCCCCAGCACCCCCATCTCGCGCGCGATCTGCTGCCCCGGATCCCTCAGGATCGGCAGGTGTTCCAGATCGGTTTCCGCAAAGAAGCGCTCGATCCCCTGCAGCGGGTTGCGCCCCGTGGCCACGGGGACCACGGCGAAATCATCGCCCCCGAGCGCGGCTTCGAGCCGGTCGAGCGAGGGCATCTCGTGACGGCAGGGAGCGCACCATGTCGCCCAGAAATTCAGCAGCACCCAGCGGCCCTCATATTCGGCCAGCGTGCGCTCGGCGTCGGTCTCGTCGCTCAGCGCGGTCGCGGCGATGTCGAAGCTGCGCGGCTCGGCGTGAAAGCTCAGCTTGCGCATGTCCCCCTCGCGCATCGCCTCAAGTTCGCCGACATCAGCAGCCGCGAGCGCGTTTGCACACACCAGAAGGGCCGTGTAGAGGACTGCCAGGCGAAGTTTGCGCAATGCTGCAGCGAGGGTCTGGGTCATGACGGAATCGAGCTCCAATACCATGTGGGGCGGGCGTTTCGCGCAGGGGCCGGATGCTGTCATGGAGGCGATCAACGCCTCCATCGACTTCGACCGCCGACTCTACGCCCAGGACATTCGCGGCTCCCGCGCCCATGCCGCGATGCTCGCGGCGGTGGGCATCATCAGCGATAGCGATTTCCACAGCATCGAGAAAGGTCTGCTCACGGTGTTGTCAGAGATCGAGCAGGGTACGTTCAGCTACTCGCGCGAGCTCGAGGACATCCACATGAATGTGGAGGCGCGGCTCAAGGAGGTAATTGGTGCGCCTGCCGGTCGGCTGCACACCGCGCGCTCGCGCAACGACCAGGTGGCGACCGATCTGCGCCTGTGGGTGCGCGATCAGATCGACCTGGCGCTGGAGGGACTCGCGACGCTGCAGCGCGCGCTGCTGGCGCAGGCCGAGGCCGGCGCCGACTGGGTCATGCCGGGATTCACTCATTTGCAGACCGCCCAACCGGTGACCTGGGGCCACCACATGCTCGCCTATGTCGAGATGTTCGCGCGCGATGCCGGCCGGCTGCGCGATGCGCGCGCGCGGCTCAATGAATGCCCGCTGGGCGCGGCGGCGCTGGCGGGCACCTCCTTTCCCATCGACCGCGAGATGACGGCGCGCGAGCTGGGTTTTGAGCGGCCCTGCGCCAATTCGCTCGACGCGGTAAGCGACCGCGATTTCGCGCTGGAGTTCCTGTCCGCCGCCGCGATCTGCGCCATCCACATGAGCCGGCTGGCCGAGGAGCTGGTGATCTGGTCCTCGGCGCAGTTCCGCTTCGTCACGCTGTCGGATCGCTTCTCGACCGGCTCCTCGATCATGCCGCAGAAAAAGAACCCCGACGCGGCTGAGCTGCTGCGCGCCAAGACGGGGCGGATTCTGGGCGCGGCGGTGGCGCTCTTCACGGTGATGAAGGGGCTGCCGCTGGCCTATTCCAAGGACATGCAGGAAGACAAGGAACAGGTCTTTGACGCCGCCGACACGCTGCAGCTCAGCCTCGCGGCGATGGCGGGGATGGTGGCCGACATGAGCGCCAACCGCGCGGCGCTGGAGGAAGCGGCGAGCGCGGGTTTCTCGACCGCCACCGATCTTGCCGACTGGCTTGTGCGCACGCTCGGCCTACCATTCCGGGAGGCGCATCACGTCACGGGCGCGCTCGTCGCGCGGGCCGAGGAAAAGGGGTGCGATTTGCCCGATCTCGGCCTGGAGGAGATGCAGGCGGAGCATCCCGCGATCACGCGCGAGGTGTTCGACGTGCTGGGTGTGCATAATTCGGTGGCGAGCCGGACGAGCTATGGCGGCACGGCGCCGCAACAGGTGCGCGCGCAGATCGCGCGCTGGAAGGAGACACTGGGATGAGACTTGTCACGACGCTTCTCGCCGCGCTGCTGCTGGCCGCCTGCGGAGTGGAAGGCCCGCCGGAGGCGCCCGAACGCCCCGGCGTTTCGGTCGGCGGTGATGCGCGCATGGGCGTGGTCTACGAGCGCTGAGATGTCGCTACTGCGCCTTGTGTATCTCGCGCTGGCGATCTGGGGCGCCGTGCATCCGATGTACTGGTTCACGACCTGGTTCGGCGAACATGGCTGGTCGCTTGCCGGAATGGTCGATGCCTGGCATGCCAATGCCGCAACGAGCGGACTTGTCTGGGATCTGACGATCGCGGCCGTCGCCCTGACCGTGTGGATCATAGCAGAGACCTGGGTGCGCAAGAACTGGCTGGCGCTGATCGCGATTCCGGCGACCTTCGGGATCGGGGTCTCCTGCGGGCTTCCGCTCTACCTGTTTCTGCGCACGCGCCCGGTGCGCTGAGCCGCGCCGGCCCGCCAGCCTGGAGACGTCATGGATCACTTCATCTACCGCGAGGGCAGGCTGCACGCCGAGGAGGTCGCCGTGGCCGATATCGCGGCCGAGGTCGGCACGCCCTTCTACTGCTACTCCACCGCGACGCTGGAGCGACATTACCGGCTCTTCGAGGAGGCGCTGTCGCCCCTGCCGCACCTCGTGTGTTACTAGGTCAAGGCCAACAGCAACCTCGCCGTGCTGCGCATCCTGGCCGATCTGGGCGCGGGGATGGATGTCGTCTCGGGCGGTGAATACCGCCGGGCGCGCGCCGCCGGAGTGCCGGGGGAGAAGATCGTGTTTTCGGGCGTCGGCAAGACCCGCGAGGAGATGCGGCTCGCGCTCGAGGGCGGGATCCGCCAGTTCAATGTCGAGAGCGAGCCCGAGCTTCGCGCGCTTTCGGAGGTCGCCGCCTCGATGGAAACGACGGCCCCGATCACCCTGCGCGTCAACCCCGATGTGGATGCACGCACGCATGAGAAGATCGCGACGGGCCGGCGCGAGGACAAGTTCGGCGTGCCCATCGCGCGGGCGCGCGAGATCTATGCCGAAGCAGCCAGACTTCCGGGGCTGTCGGTGGTTGGCATCGACATGCATATCGGCAGCCAGCTCACCGATCTCGCTCCTTTCGAGGCCGCCTATACCAAGCTGGCCGAGCTCACGCGTGTCTTGCGCGCCGACGGGCACCGTATCGACCGCCTCGATCTGGGCGGGGGGCTTGGCATCCCCTACGCGGCCTCGAACGAGATCCCGCCGCTGCCCGGGGATTACGGCGCCCTCATCAAGCGCACGCTCGGCGATCTGGGCTGCGAGATCGAGATCGAGCCGGGCCGACTGATCGCCGGGAACGCGGGGATTCTGGTCGCCTCGGTGATCTATCTCAAGGAGGGCGAGGGGCGGAAATTTCTCATCCTCGACGCGGCAATGAACGATCTCGTCCGCCCGGCAATGTACAATGCCTGGCACGATATCGTCCCGGTTCGCGAACCCGGCGCGGGCGCGCCGCGCGATGTCTTCGACGTCGTCGGACCGGTCTGCGAGACGGGTGATACCTTTGCGCGCGGGCGGCCCTTGCCGCCGCTCGGCGAGGGCGATCTGGTCGCCTTTCGCTCCGCAGGCGCCTATGGTGCGGTCATGGCCTCGGAATACAACACCCGCCCGCTGGTGCCCGAAGTGCTGGTCAAGGGCGATCACTTCGCCGTAATCCGCCCGCGCCCGACCTTTGACGAGGTTCTTGCACGCGATACCATCCCCCCGTGGCTGTGAAGCGCCCGCCTTGGCGGTCCGATCCGGATAGGGAAGCATGAGCGACAGCGAGCAGAGTATCCGGCAGGCGCTCGAAGGTCTGCGGCGCCCTCTCGGCCTGACCCGGGCGGGACTGTTCGCCGAGGCACTGACGCGCACCTTCTGGCCCGTCTGGACCCTGCTGATCGCGATGATCGCGGCGCTGGCCTTCGGCGCCGGCGCGCTCGAGCCGCGCTGGGCGGTGCGCACAGTCGTGGTGATCTGGGCCGTGGCGTTTGCCTGGTTCCTGATACGCGGGCTGCTGCGCGTGCGCCTGCCGGGACACGGGGAGGCGCTCGCGCGTCTCGACAGCTCGCTCTCGGGGCGCCCGCTCGCCGCGCTCGCTGATGAGCAGGCGATCGGCGCCGAGGATGCCGAGTCGGCCGCGGTGTGGCGCGCGCACAGGCTGCGAATGGCTGGACGGCTGGCGCAGATTCGCGCTGTGCGCCCGGACCTGCGGCTGGCGGCGCGCGACCCGTTCGCGTTGCGATATGTGGCGCTCACGGCACTGGTGCTCGCGGTGCTGTTCGGCTCGCCCATTCGGGTCAGTGACGTGGCGACGCTCGCCCCCGAGCAGATGCGCTTTGACGACCGCGCTGCGAGCAATTCCTGGGAGGCCTGGATCGAGCCCCCGACCTATACGGGGCGCCCGAGTCTCTATCTCAACGAGGTCGACCGGCCCGCGCTGACGGTGCCGGAGGGAAGCCGCGCGACAATCAGGCTCTATGGCGAGAGCGGGGTGCTATCCTTGGGCGAATCCGTCTCGGGCGAGGAACTGGCCGAGCCCGAGGCACCCTCACATGATTTCGAGATTCGCCAACCCGGCCGGTTGAGCGTGCAGGGGCCGGGGGGGCGGAACTGGGAGATCACGGTCGAGGAGGACGCACCACCCGAGATCCGACTCGCCGGGGAGCTTGCCCGCGCCTCGGGCGGGGCCATGCGCCAGCCCTTCGAGGCGCGCGACGATTACGGGGTGGTCGCGGGCGAGGCCGAGATCGCGCTCGACCTCGACGCGGTGGATCGCCGCTATGGCCTGACTGCGGAACCAGAGCCCGAACTGCTCGAACCGCTCGTGGTCGATCTGCCGATGCCCATCGCCGGCGATCGGGATGCTTTCGAGGAGGTGCTGGTCGAGAATTTCTCGCAGCACCCCTGGGCGAATCTGCCGGTGCGCATCCAGCTGCGCGCCGAGGATGCGCTGGGCCAGACGGGCGAAAGCCAGACCCGCGAGGAGGTGTTGCCGGGGCGGCGCTTCTTCGATCCGCTTGCGGCGGCGGTGGTCGAGATGCGCCGCGATCTGCTGTGGAATCACGACAATGCCAGGCGCGTGGCCGGAGTTCTGCGCGCTGTCAGCCATCGCCCGGAAGAGGGCTTCCGCGACGAGCGCGCCTATCTCAAGCTGAGGGTCGCGTTGCGTCAGCTTGAGGCGGGTATCGCGGAGGGACCGCTCCCGACTGAGCAGCGCGACGAGATCGCGGAGGTCCTGTGGGAGGTTGCCCTGCAGATCGAGGAGGGCGATCTCGCCGACGCGCTGGAGCGGCTGCGCCGGGCGCAGGATCGGCTGTCGGAGGCGATGCGCAGCGGCGCCGACGAAAACGAGATCGCCGAGCTGATGCAGGAGCTGCGCGAGGCGATGCGCGACTATCTGCGCCAGCGCGCCGAGCAGGACGGCGCGGAGGAGCGCGACTTCGCCGAAGGCGAGAGCATGGAGATCACCGGCGACCAACTCCAGCAGATGATGGACCGCATTCAGGAGCTCATGGAACAGGGCCGCATGGCCGAGGCGATGGAGCTGCTGGAGCAGCTCAACATGATGATGGAGAACATGCAGGTCGTCGAGGGCGACGGCACCGGCGAGGGCGGCGAGGGCCAGCAGGCGCTGGAGGGGCTGGGCGAGACCCTGCGCGACCAGCAGGGCCTCTCGGACGACACGTTTCGCGATCTGCAGGAACGCTTCGGCCAGCCGGGTCCGCAGGACGCGCCCGGCCCCGGCCCCGGCGAGGGTGACGGTGAGGGAGAGGGCGAGGGCGAAGGCCCCGGCGACGAGCGCGGGGATTCGCGCGGGCTTGCCGAGCGCCAGCAGGAGCTGCGCGAGCGGCTGCGCGAGCTCGAGCAGATCCCCTTCCCCGGCGACGGAACCGAGGAAGGCGAGGCCAATCGCGAGGCGCTCGACGAGGCGGGCCGGGCGATGGAGCGCGCCGAGGAGGCGCTGCGCGAGGGTGACGGCGCCGGCGCGCTGGACCGCCAGGCCGAGGCGCTCGATGCCCTGCGCGACGGGATCCGCGGGCTGGGCGAGCAGCTCGCCGAGGAGCGCGGCGGCGAGCCCGGCACCGAGGGGGCGTTCCCCGGCGAGGGCGCCGAGCAGGAGGGGCGCGACCCGCTCGGCCGCGAGACGGGCCGTCTGGGCCGCATCGGAACCGATGACGGCCTGCTGCAGGATGGCGAGCTTCAGGACCGCGCGCGCGAACTCCTCGACGAGATCCGCCGCCGCTCCGGCGAGCAGGACCGCCCCGAAATCGAGCTCGATTACCTGCGCCGGCTGCTCGACCGTTTCTGAATTCGTCGCGCTTGCGCGTGAATGGGCGGTCTCAGGTTCGCTCCGCCACCTTGCCTTGGCCCGGCAGGAGGCGCGATCATCGCAGTTCGCGGAGCACTTGCCGGGCCGCCTCGCGCGGATCCGCGGCCTGCCAGATGGGGCGTCCGACGACGATGTGATCGGCGCCAGCCTCGATCGCTTGCGCCGGGGTCGCGATGCGCTTCTGGTCGCCGGATGCGGCACCGGCGGGGCGGATACCGGGGGTCACGATCAGCCGCCCTTGCGCCTGCGGCAGCGCGCGGATGCGCGCCGCCTCGCGCGGGGAGGCGATCAACCCGTCGGCGCCTGCCTCGAGCGCGCGCGCGGCGCGCTCGGCCACGATCTCGTCGAGCGGGCCGGGGCGGATCAGCGCCGCATCGAGATCGGCGCGATCGAGCGAGGTCAGCACCGTGACGGCGAGGATCTTCACGCCCGAGCCAGCGGCGCCCTCGGCGGCGGCGCGCACGACATTCGGGTCGCCATGCACGGTCAGGAAATCGATGTTGAAACGCGCCAGCCCGCGCACCGCCGCCTCCACCGTCGCGCCGATATCGAAAAGCTTTAGGTCGAGGAAGATCCGCTTGCCATGCTCGGCGCGCAACTCGTTGGCCAGCGCGAGCCCGCCGCCGGTCAGCATCCCCAGCCCGATCTTGTAGAAGGACACGCTCTCGCCCAGCCGCTCCGCCATCTCCAGCCCGCGCACGGCATCGGGCAGGTCGAGGGCGACGATCAGCCGGTCATCGGACGTCTGCATGGCAGTCACTCCCGGTGTTGGGATGAGGGCCGGGCCTGTCTAGGCGGGTCGGGACGGGGGCGCAAGCGGGGCTCAGCGCGGCCCGTAGATCCGCTCCATGTCGGGCTTTTCGGTGCAGTACATATGCACCCAGATATAGGCGTGCTGGAACAGCGCCACGACCAGCGCGTTCCACGATCCGAAGAGAAGCGCGATCCCCCACAGCCCGAGAAAGGCGATCCCGTACATGGCATCGGGCGTCACCGCGAAGGCGCCCTTGCGTACAAGCTCCATTTCGGCGTAGCGGTCGCGGAAGTGATCGCCGCCGAGCGCGCGCGCGATGGTGAAATGCACGATGACGGAGTGCAGCGCCCACCCTGCCAGCACAAGAAGCGCAAGCCCGAGAGGGATCTCGG
>PWLT01000112.1 GCA_003558415.1 Hyphomicrobiales bacterium | reverse complement strand
TGAACTCCCCGCCCGGCTTGAGCACGCGCCAGGCCTCGGCCAGCACCTTCTCGCGCTGGTCGGAGTGCAGGAAGCTGTCCTGGCTCCAGGCCACATCGAAGCTCTCGTCATCAGCGGGCACATCCTCGAACACGCCGTGGCGCACCTCGATGCGGTCGCCCAGCCCGGCCTCGCGGACCTTCTTGCGGTTATAGTCGTTCTGGATGGCCGAGATGTTCAGCCCGACGGCCTTGCAGTCGAATTTCTGCACCAGACGGCGCATCGCCCCGCCATAGCCCGATCCCATGTCGAGCACGCGCGTATCGGGGCCAATTGCCTTCAGCTTGTCGGCCATGCGGAAGATCGTGGCATCCGACGCCTCGCGGATGTCGTTGCTGACATCGTAGAGGCCGATATGCAGATCCTCGCCGCCCCAGATGGTGGAGTAGAAGGTGTCGGCGTCGTCGCTGTCATAGTAATTCTCGGCGATCTCGCGGATATCGGTCTCACCTTCGGATACGGCTCCGCCCCAGCGAACGAGGTGCATTGCCGACTTCTCGGCCACATGGATGAAGAAATCCGGCTCATCCTCGGCGTATGTCTCCTGAAAGTCGCCATATGTGCGCACGCGCTCGAAGCCCGCCTCGCTCATCAGGCGGCGGACGTAGTTCTTGCGGATCGGGCACATGTTGAGCGTGTAATCCGACCCGTCGGGGAAGGAATACTTCATGCGGCACAGACCGTCGTCCAGGTGCTCTGGCTCGGCCGTGACCTGGTCACCGCAGTAGTAAAACTTGTGCTTGGTCGAGAAGCCCTTGTCGAGCATCGCGTCATAATTGCGCTGATCGAGGATCAGGATGCCGTCATGCTTGAGCGCGGCGTAGAACTCGGCCAGCGCGCGGCGGCGGTCCTTTTCCTCATAGAGATGGGTGAAGGAATTGCCCAGGCAGATGATCGCGTCATACTTGCCGTTGACGTCGCGGTTGAGCCAGCGCCAGTCGGCCTGCACCGTCTTGAGGATATGGCCGCGCGCCTGACCGTTGGCGAAGGCCTTGGCCAGCATCGCCGCCGAGCCGTCGGCGGTGACCACGTCGAATCCGGCCTCGGTGAGCCGTACCGAGTGAAAGCCCGTACCGGCGGCCACGTCGAGCACCGATTGCTTGCCGCGGGCGCGCAGGATGTCGATGAAGAACTGCCCTTCGCTTTCGGCGCGGCCGCGCCAGTCGATCAGCTCGTCCCACTTGTCCACGAAGGCCATCACGTATTCCTTGCGGTAGTGATCGGTCTCGCGGTTCTCGAGCGGGTCCTCACCATAGACCTGCTCCTGGAGTTCGAGCTCTTCGTTCTGCGATTGAAGCCGTTCGTCTGCCATCTCCGTCTCCTTTGTTCCGGGCCCGCCGCCTGACGCCGTGACACACCACCTGTGGTTGTCGCGGCGCCGTCCCCCGGCAATCACCGGGTGCACCGCAGCCGGTTTCGGCTACAGCACGACCTGGCCGTCGTGACAGCCAGGCGGAAGGCCCAATTGCTTCGTGTCGGGCGCGTAGTGGGCGCGCTGCCCGTCGCAACGGCAACACATCGCTCATGTCGGCGTAGGCCAACACAGCAGTTCGCTGCCCGTTTGCGACAGGCTACTGATTGAAACCGACATTTCAACCTCTGTGAGCGCATCTTCCACAGAGCGTCATCCGATTTCAGCCACGAGTGTACATTTCGTCTGTCAAATCATGGGCTTGGCCAGGCGCCCAATATCCAGGCAGTTCCCGACCAGGTGGCCGAATCCGGCGCGATGGCGCCCGAATCCGACAGATTGAGTCGCGCAATCGAGGAATCACTGCCCCCTCGGTACGCCGCAGCGCAGTGATCCGATCACTGTGACGCCTAGGACGCAGATCGGGCGGTGGCGTTGCGTCTCTGCGGACGGCTCCCGGGAGGCGAGTCCAGTCAGCGTCCCTCGCGCTCGCCCCAGCCGCCGCCATTTGCGGTGATGATGCGGATCTCGTCACCCGGTGAAAGCTCCACGCCCGAGGCGAAGGCCAGGGCCTCGGTCGCGCCATCGCCGCGGATGACGGTCAGCCCATTGGTACCGCCCGCCTCGCCGCCCGCGAGGCCCCAGACGGGTTGGCGGTTGCGGCTGTAACCCGCAGAGAGCGTGGCGGGTGCGCGCAGGCGATAGCCGATCTCCAGCCCGCGTCCGCCACGATGACGCCCTGCCCCCGCATCGCTTTGCGACAGGCGTTTATACCCCACCTCGATACCATAGCGGGCTTCGGCGATCTCGACGGGGGTGTTGAAGGTCTCGCCGTGGCTGGCCGAATACATCGCATCCAGCCCGTCGCGCGTGGCCGTCGCACCCCAGCCGCCCATCTGCGGCTCGACCATGGTGAAGCGCCGCCCCGTGTCGGGATGCGCGCCCGCGATCACCGTGCCGCAGATGGAGCCGAAATGCCCCGCCGGCAGGCGCTCGGGCAGCGCCTGCGCCATGCAGCGCCAGAGCATGTCGTAGAGCCGGATGCGGGTCTCGAAATAGTAGCCATGCGGCGCGGCACCGGTGGCGTGAAAGACGGTGCCGGGCTCGGTGATCACCTCGAGCGGGCGGAACGATCCGGCATTGGTGAAAAGCTCCGGGTCGGTGAGCGCCTTGAAGATCATCTGCGCCGAGATCACCGCCCCGTCGCGGCTGGTGTTGTAGGGCGCGGCGCGTTGCTCGGGATTGCCGCGCAGATCGACGGTGAAGCGCTCGGGCGCCACGGTGATCGTGGCGCGCCATTGTGCGCCGTCATCCTGCTCGTCGCTGACGCTGAAGCTCCCCTGCGGCAGCGTGGCCAGCCCCGCCAGCGCGCGCCGCTCGCCCTCGGAGAAAAGGGCATGCAGCGCATCATGATAGGCGTCCAGCCCGTGCGCGGCCACCAGCCCCTTGATGCGCGCCTCGGCGCGCCGCGCGGCAGCGATCTGCGCCCAGAGATCGCCGCGCACGAAATCAGGCAGGCGCGAATTGGTGGCGATGATGTCGAAGACCGGCGCCACCGCCTCGCCCGCCTCAAAGAGTCGCACGGCGGGCAGGCGCAGCCCCTCCTGAAAGATCTCGCTCACATCCACGGCCATCGAGCCCGGCGTGCGCCCGCCCACATCGTTCCAATGCGCGATGGAGGCCGCCCATGCGACACACACGCCCTCGGCAAAGACCGGCTGCGCCACCACGACATCGCTCAGATGCGTCACCCCGCCGAAATAGGGGTCGTTGGTGATGAACATGTCACCGGGGCGGATGGTCTGCGCCCCGTGCAGCTCCAGGATGCGCTTGACCGCCTTGTCGAGCACACCCACGAAGGTCGGTATCCCCGCGCCGGAGCTGACCAGATTGCCCTGCGCATCGGTGATGCCGGTGCCCACATCGAGCACCTCGTAGATGATCGGGCTCATCGCGGTCTTCTTGAGCACCGCGAACATCTCGTCGGCGGCGGCGACCAGTCCCGACTGGATCACCAGCGCGGTGATGGGATCGGGCGGCTCAGCCATTTACGACATGCAGATCGCGCGGCAGGGATGACAGGATCTCGGGGCCGTCCGAGCGCAGCACCACGATCTCCTCCAGCCGGATGCCGAAGCGGCCGGGGAGGTAGATGCCTGGCTCGATGGAGAAGCTCATCCCCTCCTCGAGCACGGTCTGCGAGGTCGAGGTCATCCAGGGTGGCTCATGCACATCGATGCCAATGCCATGGCCGGTGCGGTGGACGAAATATTCGCCATAGCCCGCGTCAGTGATCACCCCGCGCGCGGCGTCATCGACCTCATGGGCCTTTGCGCCGGGGCGGGCGGCCTCCATCGCCGCGCGCAGCGCACGCTCGACGATGGCATGAACCTCCTCATAGCCCTCGGGCGGGTGCCCCACGGCCAGCATCCGCGTGATGTCGCTGGGCCAGCCGTTGGAAACCGCGCCGATATCGACGACCACCGCATCGCCTTCCTGAAGCTTGCGCGCCCCGGTCTGGTGATGCGGAAAGGCCCCGTTGCCACCCGAGCCCACGATCCAGAAGAGCGGTTTGGCACCATTGGCGCCGAAATGCCCCTTTGCAATCTCGGCCAGTTCGATCTCGGTGATCCCCGGGCGCGCGGCAGCGAACACCGCCTGCATCGCCGCATCGGCCAGCGCGGCGCTGGCCTTCAGCCCGGCGACCTCGCGCGTATCCTTGACCATGCGCAGCGCGCCCACGGTCGGCGCGGTGAACTCATGCGCCGCGCCGGGCAGTGCACCCAGCACCAAAAGCGCGAAATCGGCGCGCATCGTCTCGTCGAGCGCCACGCGCCGTGCGCCCTGCGCCCCGATCGCCTTGAGCGCTGCCTTGAGCGCCGCCTCCGGCCCTTCGGCATCGGACCAGGTGTGAAAGGCGATGTCGGTATCCGCGCGCGTGCCTTCGGCATTGAGCACCGGCATCAGGAACGCCTCGCCCTCGGTGCTTGCCAGCAGCAGGCACGGGCGCTCATCGGGATGCGGGTGAAAGCCCAGCAGCCAGTCCATATGCGAGCCCGGCGCGATGGCGACCAGATCGGCGCCGGTGGCGGCCATGCGGCTACGCAGCGCGCTCAGGCGCTCGGCGGTGGGGTGGGTCATGTCTCTCTCCTGTTCGTCATTCGGCCGCAGCGCGGCCTGGTGCGGCATCGTCGGCGGGCACCACAATCCGCGCGCCGAAGGCATCCGCCCCGTCGAAATCGGCAAAACGCGCCATTTCCTCTTCCGATGGAGCCTCGCAGGACCATTTGCGCGACGGCACCCAGCCGCATTGCTGCTTGAGCATGGCGGCGTATTCGGCCCGCTTGAGCGCTGCGATGGAGGGGTCGATCACCGGCACGCCAAGCTCGCGCTCTACCTCGCGGTAGAATCCCACCTCCATGGTGCAGCCCAGGATCAGCGCCTCGGCATGGTCGTGCTCGACGGCGCGGCGGCCGGTCTCGATCAGAAGGCGCGCGGTCTCGTCGTGATCCTTCTGGAAATCGTCCACGCCCAGGCCGACCGGGTAGAACCCCGCCAGCCGGTCACGATGGCCCAGCGCATGCACGGTGGACTGCATCTGATGCACCCATTTCTGCCGGCCCACGATCACGCCGAACCGGTTGGACAGGCTTGCTGCGATCTCGCATGAGGCCATGCAGGGCGCGGTGACGATCATCTCGCCCGAGATCTCGCGCGCGTCATGCAGCGCGGTGTCGTAGAAACACCCGATGGCGAAGCCGTCGAACCCCTCGCGCGTAGCGGCGCGGGCGGCGCGGATGATGCTGCGCGTCACCCAGGCCTCATAAGCGCGGAACTCGATATGGCTGAAACGCCCCTCGCTTTCGGGCAGGGCCGTGACATGCACCTCGGTGCCCGGCAGCTTGTTGTCGCGCGCCATGTCGGCGAAGATTTCGCAATGGCCCTCGCTGGCAGCGACGGGGCTGAGATACATGATCTTGCGTGGCGTTCCGGTCATGGGGGGCCTCCCTGTGTGAGCGTTGCACGGCTCAGGCGCCGTAGATTTCTGCCGCGCGTTCGGGGGTGATGAATCCGTTGCGGATATCCTCGGCCACCGCGTCGCGATCGCGCTTCTTCGGATCGCCCAGCCCGCCGCCATTGCCGGTGACCACGCGGATCACGTCATCGGTGTTCACGGTCAGCCCGGAGACGAAGGAATACTGCTCGGACGCACCATCGGTGCGGATTACCTCGACATAGTTGGGCGAGCCCTCGAGCCCGCCGTCGAGCGCCCAGGGCAGGATGCGCGAGCGCGTGTAGCCCGCGGTGAGGAAGGAATCATCCTGGCGCACGCGGTATTCCAGCACGATGCCGCGCCCGCCGCGCCACTGTCCCTCGCCGCCCGGCGCGGTGTTGAGCTCCATGCGGTCCACGAAGAGCCCGTTGCGCGCCTCCGAGATCTCGGCCGGGCAGTTATAGGTCTCGCCGTGAAAGCCCGAGAAAATACCGGAATTGCCGTCGCGCCCGCGGCTTGCCCCCCAACCGCCGATCTGCGGCTCGATGATCGTGTATTGGCGCCCGGTGTCGGGATGGATGCCGCCGATGAAGGTACCACAGATCGAGGCGAAATGCCCCGCCGCGAGCCGTTCGGGCACATGCTGGGCAAGGCAGCGCCAGATCAGGTCATAGACCCGCACCTCGGTCTCGAAATAGAAACCGATGGGTGAGGGCTCCCTGGCGTGAAAGACCGAGCCCTCGCGGGTGAGCAGCCGGATCGGGCGGAACGAGCCCTCGTTACAGGGCGAATAGGGATCCGTGAGTGATTTGAAGATCATCTGCGCGCAGACCATCACGCCGTCGCGCGAGGTGTTGGTGGGCCCCGCATCCTGATCGGGGTTGTCGCGCAGGTCGATGACGAATTCCTCGTCGGAGATCGTCACCTTGACGTTGTAGAAGCGCCCGTCATCCTGTTCCTCGGTCAGCTCGAACGTGCCATGCGGCAGCTTGGCGAGTTCGCGGCGCGAGACCTGCTCGCCGAACTCCATGAACCCCTCCATCGCCGTCTCGAAGGTGTCCACGCCGTATTTCTCGGCCAGTTCCGCCAACCGGCGCGCGCCGATGCGCACCGAGGCGATGGCCGCCCACACATCGCCCTCCAGAAAGTCGGGCATGCGCGAGTTGACCTTGAGAATGTCGAAAACCGGCTTGATCGGCTGCCCCTCGGAGACCAGCTTGATCGCGGGCAGGCGCAACCCCTCCTGCCAGATATCGGTCGCATCCGCCGAGAGTGAGCCGGGCGACTTGCCGCCCACATCCGAGTTATGCGCGATATTCGCCGTCCAGGCGATGAGCCGATCGCCCACGAAGACCGGCATCGCCACGACGATATCGTTGAGATGCGTCACACCCCCGTAATAGGGATCGTTGGTGGTGAACACGTCGCCGGGGCGGATATCGCCGGGCTTGTCGAACTTCTTGACGATCACCTGCACCGCCTTGTCGAGCACCCCGATGAAGGCGGGAATCCCCGCGCCGGAGCTTGCAAGCTGGCCGCGCGCGTTCATGATGCCGGTGCCCATGTCGAGCACCTCGTAGATGATCGAGGACATCGCCGTCTTGCGCATCGCCGCGAACATCTCGTCGGCGGTGGATTGCAGCGAATTCTGGATGATCTCCAGCGTGATCGGGTCGTTCGCGTGATCGGTCATGACTGCCTCCGCCTCAAAGCGTGATGTGGATGTTGCCGTAGCCATCCACGCGCGCGGTGTTGCCGGGATGGATGACGACGGTGGTGCCGGCATCCTCGACGATGGCGGGGCCGGAAAACGCCATTCCGGGCTCCAGCCGGTCGCCGTCATAGATTGCGGCCTCGTGGCGCCCCTCCAGCGCGTAGTCGACGCTGCGCCGCCCCTTGAGCGCGGCGCCCGCATCCTCGGGGCCGGCCGCGCGCTCGGTCATGGTCAGCTTGCCGACCTCGGCGCTGGCAACCAGATGCAGGCCCACCATCTCCACCGGTGCATCCAGCCGGTAGGTGTATTCGCGCTCATAGGCGTCGTGGAAGGCCGCCTCGATGCTTGCAAGCCGGTCATCGGTGATCGCGCCTGCATCCAGCAGCACCTCGGTCGTGTGCTCCTGGTTCTGGTAGCGGAACTTGCCAAAGCGCAGGAACGAGACGCGGGCGGGGTCGATCCCCTCGGCTTTGAACTGGGCGCGCGCGCGGGTCTCGGTCTCGGCAAAGGCCGCCTCGATGCCTTCCGCCGAGCCGGGGGCGAGGTCGGCCAGACGGGTGACGAAATAGTCGCGCCGCAGATCCGACATCATCATCCCCCAGGCCGAAAAGACCGGCGCGGCCTTGGGCACGACGACCTTCTTCACGCCCATCTCGCCCGCCAGCGCCACCGCATGCATCGCGCCTCCGCCGCCGAAGGCGACAAGCGTGAAATCGCGCGGGTCATGGCCGCGGTTGAGCGAGACGAGCTTGAGCGCGTTGACCATGTTGTTGTTGGCGATGCGAATGATGCCGCGCGCGGCCTCGTCGGTATCCACGCCCAGGCGTTCGCCCACCTTCGCGATGGCGGTCTCCGCCGCGCCCATGTCGGCGGCCAGATCGCCGCCGCAGAAATAGTCGCGATTGATGCGCCCCAGCCAGAGATTGGCATCCGTGGTCGTGGCCTGATCGCCGCCCTTGCCATAGGCCGCCGGGCCGGGCACGGCACCGGCCGATTGCGGCCCGACATGGAGCTTGCCGAAATCGTCCACCCAGGCGATCGAGCCGCCGCCATTGCCGATCTCGACCAGATCGACCACCGGCGTCATGATCGGATAGCCCGCCGAGGTACGGTCACGCTCGATCCAGTAGTCGGTCATGATCTTGACCTGACCGCCCTCGATGAGCGCGCATTTCGCCGTCGTCCCCCCGATATCGAGCGCCAGCACATCGGGCTCGCCGATCAGCTTGCCCAGCTCCGCCGCGCCCCAAAAGCCCGAGGCCGGGCCGGATTCGACCATGGTGATGGGTGTTTTCGCCACCGCCTCCAGCGTCTCAACCCCGCAATTGGACTGCATGATATAGGGGCTGCGGGCAAAGCCGCGCTCCTTGAGCCCGCCCGCGAGCCGGTCGAGATAACGCGCCGCGATGGGCTGGACATAGGCCGAGAGAACGGCGGTGTTGGTGCGCTCATATTCGCGCCACTCGCGCGTGATCTGGTGCGAGGAGACGACCGCGACATCGGGCCACAGGCGCTGCACCTCGGCCAGCACGGCGGCCTCATGCGCCGGGTTGGCATAGGAATGCAGGAAGGAGATCGCCACCGCCTGCACCCCGTCAGTGCGGAAATCCTCCAGGATGCCGGGCAAGGCGCTCATGTCGAGGGGTGTGCGCTCGGCGCCGGTATACGTCATCCGCCCAGGCAGTTCGCGGCGCAGATGGCGCGGCACGAAGGGCTTGGGCTTCTCGTAATGCAGGTTGAAGAAATCGGGCCGGTTGCCGCGCGCGATCTCGATGGAATCGCGAAACCCCTCGGTGGTGATCAGCCCGACCTTGACGCCTTTGCGCTCGGTCAGGGCGTTGATCACGACAGTGGTGCCATGCGCCAGAAAGTCGATCGCGCCGGGGTCGATGCCGGCCTTGTCGATCACATTGATCACGCCGCGCTCGAAATCGGGCGGCGTGGTGTCCGACTTGGCGGTGAGTATGCGGGAGGTGCCGGTGGCCTCGTCGGTCTCGAAACAGACGAGATCGGTGAAGGTGCCGCCGACATCGGTGGCAACGCGCAGGGTCTTTGCCGTCATTTCTGACCTCCGGTCTGGGGGGTGTCGTCATCAAGGGCGCGCGCCAGCAGCAGGCAGGCGGCGCCGGGCAGGCGCAGCGCCTCGGCGGCGGCGACGCGGTCCTCGGTGTAATGGCCCGCCTCATGCAGGCAGTTGATGGTGCCGATCACCCGGCCCGCAACGGTGATGGGCAGGTTCATCACCGACTGGCAGCCCAGCGAGTCAATCAACTCATGGTCGTAGAACACCGCGCGAATCCCGGCGATATCATTGGCCACGAAGGTCTGCCGGTCGCGCAGCACCTGGCGCGACCAGTCGGTCTCGTTCGCGGGCTTGGTGCCCGAGACGGGGTAATCCTCGGGCATGTTGGAATAGCTGCGCCGCGCCATGCCGGTCTCAGATTCGAAAGTCATGACCGTGAACAGCTTCGCGCCCACCGTCTCCTGGGCGAGCCGGCACAGGGCATCAAAAGCCGCCCCCGGTTGCTCCGTGTCGGCCAGCGCCTGCGCGAAATCGCGGGTCTCAAGCATCGTTGTCTGTCTCCTCGCTGGAAATGCGTGCCCGCAAGCCGGCCTCCGCGTCGGTGACGACGGGGACGGCACTGATCAGGCGGCGGGTATAGGGATGGTCGGGGCTGGCAAAGAGCCGCTCG
>PWLT01000242.1 GCA_003558415.1 Hyphomicrobiales bacterium | reverse complement strand
CGCGGGCGCGAATGCAATCAGCCGCGACGCAGCGCGAAGCGGCAAACGGCCCAGATCAGCACCAGCATCAGCGCATCCGCCAGCAGAAACCCCGGCATCACCTCGGCGTCGTCTGCGGCGAAGGGCGCTTGCCAGCGAGCCAGCCCCGACATCGCGCCTTGCGGCGCGACGATCAGGATGGCGAAGACATTGTTGGCGAAATGCAGCCCCCAGGCCAGCCCCAGCGACCCCGAGCGCGCCGTCAGATCCGCCGCCATCAACCCGAACAGTGTCGTCACCGCGACCACATACCAGACATTCGCCCCCATCATCTGTGGCTCGAAATGCAGGAACCCGAAGGCCAGCGAGGGCAGCACCATCCACACGAAGGCCGAGGAAAACCGCGCCGCGAGTTGCTGCTGCAGATAGCCGCGAAACACCGCCTCCTCGGCGCCGGTCTGGATCAGCACGCCGATCAGCGCCAGAGGAAGCCACATCAGCCAGACACTCGGGGCCAGCCCGGTCTTCAGCTCGAGCGCGCCCATGCCAAGCAGCATCGCGGCCCCGTTGACAGCCCCGATGAGCAGCGCGCCGAAGGTGAAATGACGCAACGCCAGCGGCGCGGGGCCCAGAAGCGAGGCCGCGCCGCGCCCGTGCAGCAGCCGCGCGGCCAGGATCGTGCCCAGCCCCAGCCCCGCGAAGCTCAGCAGCAGCATCACCATGATGGCAGGGGAGGCCCCGATGCCATCGGGTCCGTCAAGGCCAGGATAGCCTGCAAGCGGGAACAGCACCAGAGACAGCACGCCCAGCCACGCCACATGCACGGCCAGGATCACGCCGATCCCCAGCAGGAGCCGCCACAGTTGCGGCCGCTTGCGCGCGGGGGCGATGTAGCGTCTGAAGGCCGGTGTCGTCATCCTCCGTCCAATCCTTGGCAATCTGCGATGGAGGATGGGTGCGCCCTGCGCGCTTGGCAAGGCGCATGCCGCGCGTTTGCTGGAGCAGCCGCGCATGTGATGCGCCTGCTACCGGCTTCAGCGAAGCTTGCGGAACAGGCGCAGCCGGTCGTAGAGGGATTCGAGCTCCGTCATCCGCTCGCTGGTGCTTTCCCATATCCGCTGCTGCACCCCGGCGATCAGGGTTTCCAGCACCACCATCGTTGCCGCCGAGCTGTCCCAGGCCGAGGGGGCCTCGATGCGGCAGTTGAAGCGCCGGCGTGCCATCGGGGCGATGGGTGAACCCCACTGATCGGTGAACAGGATCACCTCGACGCCGCGTTCGGCGGCGATCTCGGCGAGCCGGAAGAGATCACTCTCGTAACGGCGGATGTCGAAGATCACCAGCACGTCACCGCGCCGCATGGAGATCAGCGAATGCGCCCAGCTGCTGGGATTGGCGGCCATCGCGATGACCCGGTCGCGGATCACCTGAAGATGGGTCGAGCAGTAATCGGCAAGCGAATGGGTGATGCGCCCGCCCACGGTGAAGACGCGCCGCTCCGGCCCGGCGAGCAGGTCGCAGGCGGCATCGAACTCGCCCGGATCGATCAGCGCCAGCGTCTGGCGCATGTTCTCCATCGCCGCATCGGCGAAACGATTGAGGATATGCGTGTCCGGCGCGCCCCCCGACCAGCGTGCGTGCTTGGCCAGCGGGCTGGAGAGCTGTTCCTCCAGCTCGGCGCGCAGCGCCGCCTGAAACTCGGGGTAGCCGCGAAAGCCGATCTTCTGGACCATGCGCGCGATCGTGGGGGTGGAGACCTCGGCCGCCTGCGCCAGCGTGGTGATGCTGCCCAGCCCCGACACCGGATAATTGCGCATCAGCGCGTTGACCGCACTGCGCTCGGCCCGGGTGAAGCCGTCAAAGGCCGCCTGCACGCGGTCGGCAATGGTCTGCGGGCGTGGTTTCATCGCGATGCCCGGACTCTGTGCAAATTCACGCTCCGCTTTCCTGTCGGCGGCTGAAAGGATATTGACAGTCGCCGATCTCGCTGTTGTGTTCGTTACAACGAATGCGATCCGGCAAGGTCTGTCAAGCCGGGTGCAAGCAACAGGGGCACGCTCGCGCGATGAACGAATCGCAGCTTTTCACCGCCGATGAATTGCCGGTCGTCGAAACCCGCAACGCCCAGGCCGATGGGCAAGTGGTCCTGGCCTGCGAGCACGCCAGCGCGGCCATTCCGGCAAGCCTTGAGGGGCTCGGCCTCGCGCCGGAGGCGCGGCTGAGCCATGTTGCCTGGGATCCCGGCGCGCTGGAGGTGGCCGAGCACATGGCCGCCGCACTCAACGCGCCGCTCGTGGCCTCGCGCGTCTCGCGGCTGGTTCTCGATTGCAACCGCCCGCCCGAGGCGCCCGACGCCATCCCCGAGGTGAGCGAGGTGCATGAGGTGCCGGGCAATCGCGGCATCACGCAGACAGCGCGTGCGATTCGCGCCGCCGAAATCTATGAGCCCTTCCACGCCCGGCTGGGCCAGGTGCTCGACAGTGTTCTCGTCAGCGCGCGCGAGCCGGTGCTGGTGACGGTCCACAGCTTCACACCCGTCTATCGGGGCAAGCCGCGCGAGGTGGAGATCGGCTTTCTCCACGATGCCGACAGCCGGCTTGTCGATGCGCTTCTGGCGCATGCCGGGCAAGGGCCGCTTGCGGGGCGCGATGTGCGCCGCAACGCGCCCTATGGCCCCGGTGACGGGGTGATGCACACGCTGCGCCGCCATGGCGAGGCGCGCGGACTGCTGCATGTGATGATCGAGATCCGCAACGATCTGATCGGCACCGAGGCCACGCAGGCCGATATCGGCCGGCGACTGGCCACGGCCTTGCAGAGCGCGCTCGACGGGCTCGCCCCGGCGTCGCCGTCAGCGGGTCATCGCTGACCATGCCCGCGGCACAGTGCACAGGATCGCACCACCATCTCGGCGTGTTGCGGCTCGGCAAACCGGAGCCCGCGGGCGGCCCGGCCGCCCCCGGCGCCTGGTCGCGTTGCCCCACAGCCCATCCCGCGCAGGATCGCGACAGGCGTTCCATGCGCACGACCGGCCCCGGTGGTTCCGCACCGGGGTGTCCATTTCAGCAAAGAGGCCCCAATGCCCGGTAATCTGAGTTTCGACGCCCTGAAGGATGCAGTCGCCACCGGCGAGATCGACACCGTGCTCGTGTGTTTTCCCGACATGCAGGGCCGGCTCATGGGAAAGCGGTTTCACGCCCAGCATTTCCTCGACAGCGCGCATGACGAGACGCATTGCTGCAACTATCTGCTCGCCACCGATCTGGAGATGTATACCGTTCCCGGCTACGCCGCGACGAGCTGGGCGGCAGGCTATGGCGATTACGTCATGAAGCCCGACATGACCACGCTGCGCCGCATCCCGTGGCTCGACGGCACGGCGCTGGTGCTGTGCGACGTGCTTGACCACCATACGCATGAGGAGATCCCCCACTCCCCCCGCGCGATCCTCAAGCGCCAGGTCGCGCGGCTGGAGGCGATGGGCTACCGCCCGATGATGGCGACAGAGCTGGAATTCTACCTCTTCGAGAAGAGCTTCGACGAGCTGCGCAAGGGTGGCTACCGCGAGATGGCGCCGATCTCGGGCTATAATGAGGATTACCACATCTTCCAGACCACCAAGGAAGAGGACGCGATGCGCGCCATTCGCAACGGACTCTTCGGTGCGGGCGTGCCGGTGGAGAATTCCAAGGGCGAAGCCGATGCGGGCCAGGAAGAGATCAATGTGCGCTACGGCCACGCGCTCGACACCGCCGACGACCACACCATCGTCAAGAACGGCTGCAAGGAGATCGCCTGGGCGAAGGGGCGCGGGCTGACCTTCCTGGCCAAGTGGCACCATGATGTCGGCGGCTCGTCGAGCCATGTCCATCTGTCGCTGTGGTCGCTCGACGGTCAGCCCGCCTTCCTCGACGCGGATGCGCCGCACAGCATGTCGCAGGTGATGCGCCAATTCACCGCCGGGATGCTGAAATATTCAAACGATATCACCTACTTCCTCGCCCCTTATGTCAATTCCTACAAGCGCTTCCAGCGCGGCACCTTCGCCCCCACCCGCACCGTCTGGTCGGTGGACAACCGCACCGCCGGCTATCGCCTGTGCGGCGAGGGCACGAAGGCGGTGCGCATGGAGTGCCGGATCGGCGGCTCGGACCTGAACCCCTATCTGGCCATGGCGGCGCTGATCGCGGCAGGTATCAAGGGGTTCGAGGATGGTCTGGAACTGGAAGAACCCATGACCGGTGACGCCTATGCCGGCGATGTCGGCCACATCCCCGGGACGTTGCGCGATGCTGCCGATGCGCTGGAGGACTCGGCCATGCTGCGCGCGGCGATGGGCGATGCGGTGGTCGAGCATTATGTGCGCGCCGCACGCTGGGAGCTGGAGGAGCATGAGCGCGTGGTCACCGACTGGGAAGTGGCGCGCGGATTTGAACGGGCCTGAGGGCCGAACGCAGAGGACTACATGACGAAAACCCTCAAATGCATCTCGCCGATCGACGGCTCGGTCTTTGCCGAGCGCCCGGTGCTGAGCCACGCCGAAGCCGAGGCCACCATCGCCCGCGCCCGCGCCGCGCAGCCCGCATGGGCCGCGCGCCCCGTGGCCGAGCGCGCCGCGCTGGTGGCAAAGGGCGTCGCCCGGCTGGGCGAGATGAATGACGAGATCGTGCCCGAACTTGCCCGCCAGATGGGCCGGCCCGTCCGCTATGGCGGCGAGTTCGGCGGCATGAAGGAACGCGCCGATTACATGCAGGAGATCGCCGAGGAGGCCCTCGCCCCCATCGTGATCGAGGCAAGCGAGACCTTCGAGCGGCGCATCGAGCGCGAGCCCCACGGCGTGGTGCTGGTGATCGCGCCCTGGAACTACCCCTACATGACGGCGATCAACACCGTCGCGCCCGCGCTGATCGCGGGCAACGCGGTGCTGCTCAAGCACGCCACCCAGACCCTGCTGGTGGGCGAGCGCATGGCGCGTGCCTTCCATGAGGTTGGTGTGCCAAGGGAAGTGTTCGCCAATGTCTTTCTTGACCATGACACCACATCGGATCTGATCGCCGCGCGGGCCTTCGATTTCGTCAATTTCACCGGCTCGGTGAATGGCGGCCGCGTGATCGAGCGCGCGGCGGCGGGCACCTTCACGCCTGTCGGGCTGGAGCTGGGCGGCAAGGATCCGGGCTATGTGCGCGCCGATGCCGACCTCGACGCCGCCGTTGACGGGCTGATGGATGCGGCGATCTTCAACTCGGGCCAGTGCTGCTGCGGGATCGAGCGGATCTATGTCCATGAGAGCCTCTATGACGCCTTCGTGGAAAAATCCGTGGCGCTGGTGCGCGGGCATGTGCTGGGCGACCCACTCGATGCGGCCACCACCATCGGCCCGATGGCGAACCGCCGCTTCGCCGATGAGGTGCGCGCCCAGATCGACGAGGCCATGGCCGCCGGCGCCACCGCGCATATCGAGACGATGCCCGCCGATGATGGCGGCACCTATCTCACCCCGCAGATCCTCACCGGCGTCACCCACGAGATGCGCGTGATGCGCGATGAAAGCTTCGGCCCCGTCGTGGGTATCATGGCGGTCAAGGATGACGAGGAAGCGCTGGCGCTGATGAATGACTCACCCTTCGGGCTGACGGCATCCATCTGGACGCGCGATGCGGCGCGCGCGGCCGAGCTGGGCGCGCGGCTCGAAACCGGCACGGTGTTCATGAACCGCGCCGATTACCTTGACCCGGCCCTGTGCTGGACGGGCTGCAAGGATACCGGTCGCGGCGGCGCGCTCTCGGTAATCGGCTATCATAACCTGACGCGCCCCAAATCCTACCATCTGAAAAAGGCATGAGCATGAACCTGACGGGCAACTGGTCCTACCCCACGGCGATTCGCTTCGGCGCCGGGCGCATCAAGGAGATCGGTGAGGCCAGCGCTGAGGCGGGCATCAAGCGCCCGCTGCTGGTCACAGATCGCGGGCTTGCGAGCCTGCCGATAACTGCGCGGATGCTCGATCTGATGGAAGAGGCCGGGCTGGGGCGCGGCATCTTCTCGGATGTGGAGCCCAACCCCAACGAGAACAACCTTGCCGCCGGGGTCGCGGCCTTCCGCGAGGGCGGGCATGACGGGGTGATCGCCTTTGGTGGCGGCTCCGGGCTCGATCTGGGCAAGATGGTCGCCTTCATGGCCGGCCAGACGCGGCCCGTGTGGGATTTCGAGGATATCGGGGATTGGTGGAAGCGTGCCGATGCCGACGCCATCGCCCCCAACATCGCGGTGCCCACCACCGCCGGCACCGGCTCCGAGGTCGGGCGCGCGAGTGTCATCACCAATTCGCAGACGCATATGAAGAAGATCATCTTTCACCCCAAGGTGCTGCCTTCGGTGGTGATCATGGACCCCGAGCTGACCGTGGGCATGCCGCCGATGATCACTGCCGGCACCGGAATGGACGCCTTCGCCCATTGTCTGGAGGCCTATTGTTCGCCGCATTTCCACCCGATGAGCCAGGGGATCGCGCTGGAGGGGCTACGGCTGGTCAAGGAGTACCTGCCGCGCGCCTATACAGACGGTCACGACATCGAGGCGCGCGCGCAGATGCTTGCGGCGGCGGCGATGGGGGCGGTCGCGTTCCAGAAGGGGCTGGGCGCGATCCATGCGCTCAGCCATCCGGTGGGCGCGATCTACAACACCCATCACGGCACCACCAATGCGGTGGTCATGCCGCAGGTCCTGCGCTTCAACCGCGCGGCGATCGAGGGACGGCTGGCCCAGGCGGCCGCCTATCTGGAGATCAAGGGCGGGTATGAGGGGTTTTGCGAGTTTGTCGACGGGCTCAACGCCGAGCTGGGAATTCCCGGCGGGCTCTCGGCGCTTGGCGTCACCGCCGACCGGCTCGACGAGATGACCGAAATGGCGCTCAAGGATCCCTCCGTGGGCGGCAACCCGGTCGAGATGACGCGCGAGAACACGCGCGCGCTCTTCGAGGCCTGCCTGTAGCGCGGCGATGCGGGGCGGGCGATCACGCCTCCCCGTGCGTCCGCTCCACCACGGCGCGCGGATGCCACCGCCCGGCCCGCTCCCCCTTTCGGACGCCGCGCCGATGCTGTATCTCCCGCGCCAGAGACGCAAAGGAGACCCCAGATGGGCTACAGGATCGTCGTTGTCGGCGCCACGGGCAATGTGGGCCGCGAAATGCTCAACATCCTCCACGAGCGCGGATTTCCCGTGGACGAGATCGCCGTGCTCGCCTCGCGCCGCTCCCAGGGTACCGAGGTCAGCTTCGGTGACCGCACCCTGACCTGCGAGGATCTCGACCAGTTCGATTTCACGGGCTGGGACATGGCGCTGTTTGCCATCGGCTCGGATGCCACGAAGAAATACGCGCCGCGCGCCGCCAAGCAGGGCTGCGTGGTGATCGACAACTCCTCGCTCTACCGCTACGACCGCGACGTGCCGCTGGTGGTGCCCGAGGTGAATCCCGAAGCCGTCGAGGGATACGCCAAGAAGAACATCATCGCCAATCCCAACTGCTCCACCGCGCAAATGGTGCTGGCGCTCAAGCCGCTGCACGATCGCGCCCGCATCAAGCGCGTGGTGGTGAGCACCTACCAGTCGGTTTCGGGCTCGGGCAAGGAGGCGATGGACGAGCTGTGGGACCAGACCAAGGGCATCTATGTCCCCGGGCAGGAGGTCGCACCCAAGGTCTATCCCAAGCAGATCGCCTTCAACGTCATTCCCCATATCGACGTCTTTCTCGAGGACGGGCAGACCAAGGAAGAATGGAAGATGGTCGCCGAGACCAAGAAGATCGTGGACCCCGCGATCAAGGTCACCGCGACCTGTGTGCGCGTGCCGGTCTTTGTCGGTCATGGCGAGGCGATCAATATCGAGTTCGAGGACCATCTCGACGAGGAGGAGGCCCGCGACATCCTGCGCGAATCGCCGGGGCTTCTGGTCGTCGACAAGCGCGAGGATGGCGGCTACATCACGCCGGTGGAATGTGTGGGCGAGTTCGCCACCTTCATCAGCCGCATTCGGCAGGATTCGACCATCGATAACGGCATCAACCTGTGGTGCGTTTCCGACAATCTGCGCAAGGGCGCGGCGCTCAACGCGGTGCAGATCGCCGAGACGCTGGGCAACCGGGTGCTCAAGAAGGGGTGAGAGGCACTTGTCGCTGGAAGGCAAACCGACATTTCCGGCGACGCTTCTTGTTGCGGCGGCTCTCACGGCCTCGTTGCCATCGAGCGGCGCGCAGGCCTTTGACCCCCCAGCCGGATGGAATGATCGTGCACCTTCGCTGACGGTTTTCGGCGGCGTGATGACCGATCAGTCGGCCGGCAGGTTTCTGTCCAGCCCACTCAACATGACATTTCTGCGCTCCGGCTTGACGGGCGTGTCGCTCGAGGTTCCCTTGGGCGCGGCGGCTGAGTTCCGTCTGGGCTCGTTGCAGATGGGGATCGAGGCGCAGATCGTGCGCCATTCCGGGCTTCAGCTGCACTGGGAGTTCAATCTTCCAATCACACTGCGCTGGAGATCGACCACCCCGTATTTCGGGATGGTTGACGGGCTCGGGCTGGGGATCGGCCCCTCCCATGCCACGCGCGCGCCGGTTGTAGAGGCCAGCAGGCATAGGTCGGGGTTCTCCGCACGCTCGATCGTCTACTGGCATATCGAGCTCGAACACCGCCCCACGCGGACACCGGGGACCAGCGCATTCTGGCGCCTGCATCACCGTTCGGACGCATTCGAAACCTTTGGGCCCGGCGGCTCCTCGAACGTGCTTGCCATGGGGTTGCGCTTTTCGATGTGAAGCGCCGGGGCCGGGTGGTACGCATGACGCTTCGCGGTTGCATGAAGCGGGGTTTTCGCCAGTTCCCGGACCGGCAATTCGCGAAGAAGCTGCGCCAATGTGATGTCGCGTGCAGAGGTGATCATGGCCGCGCCTTGAAACAGGCGCGCGGGTGTTATGAAACTTCAAGGGCGCGCAGACGCGGCGTCAGTCCTGCACGGGGCGGATCAGCTTGCGTTCCAGCACGCGCAGGACCTGGCGCAGGTCGTGCCCACGCTTGAGGATCCGGCCGTCGGCGCCGATCACCGAATACATTCCCTGACGGGCGCGCAGGCGGGGCCGTTTCTCGATCCGGTAGAGCGGATGTTCGGCGGTGCGGCGGAACACCGAGAAGACAGCAACCTCGCGCAGGAACGACACCCCGTAGTCGCGCCACTCGCCCGCCGCCACCATGCGCCCGTAGAGCGCCAGGATGACATTCAACTCGCGTCGGTCGAACGCAACGTTCTCTTGTGCGGGCTCGCTCGGGGCGGGGGGAGGCGGCTGCACCGTCATGGGGCAAGATTGGCCCCGCCACCGTCACAAATCAAGCCCCGCAATGGGCGCGGGTTCATGCTCATCCCCAGGGGCCGCCGCGTTGCGCAGCGCTGGCGGCCGGCGCGGCGCGGCGCGCGCCTTGCGGCGCCATCGCCCGCAGCGCGGCGACGCGGTTCTCGGTCGCCGGATGGGTGGAGAAGAGCGCATCATGCTTGTGCGCGTGCAGCGGGTTGATGATGAACATATGCGCGGTTGCGGGGTTGCGCTCGGCGGTGTTCATGTCGATTCGCGCGGCAAAGCCCTGGATGCGCTCCAGCGCGTCGGCCAGCCAGTGCGGGTTGCCGCAGATCTCGGCGCCGGCGCGGTCGGCCTCGTATTCGCGCGTGCGGCTGATGGCCATCTGCACCAGCCCTGCCGCCAGCGGCGCGAGGATCATCATCGCCAGCAGCCCCACGATCCCCAGCGGGTTGTCGCGCCCGCCGCGGAAGAACAGCGCGAAATTGGCCAGCATGGAAAGCGCCCCCGCGAAAGTCGCGGTGATCGTCATGATCAGCGTGTCGTAGTTGCGGATATGGGCCAGTTCATGCGCCATCACCGCCGCGACCTCTTCGCGCGAGAGCCGGCGCAAGAGGCCGGTGGTCGCGGCGACGGCGGCGTTGTCGGGGTTGCGGCCGGTGGCGAAGGCGTTGGGCTGGTCCTCCTCGATGAT
>PWLT01000239.1 GCA_003558415.1 Hyphomicrobiales bacterium | reverse complement strand
GTGCGCGCAAGGCAGCCGCCCTGCTCGCCGACCTGTGTGGCGTTGCCCCAGATCACGTCCTCGATCGCCGTCGTGTCGAGCGCGTTGCGCTCCTTGAGCGCGTCGAGCACCTGCGCCGAGAGGCGCACCGACGTGACCTCGTGCAGGCTGCCATCCTTGCGCCCGCGCCCGCGCGGGCTGCGCACGGCGTCATAGATATAGGCGTCACTCATCTGTCGCTCCTTCGTCGTCGGGCTCAGGCCCGGTCGGCGGGCGAGCCGGGCATCAGATCATAAGGGGGCGCCCAGTCGGGCAGGGCGGCGATGCGTTCCAGCCAGGCGTCGATGGAAGGCCAGTCGGCGCGATCGAAGCCGAAAGGCTCGGGGTAGTAGAGATATCCGCAGCAGGCGAAATCGGCCACGGTGGGGCCGTCGCCCGCGATCCAACTGCGGTTGGCCAGATGGCCATCAAGCACCTTATAGGCCGATTTCAGCCGCCCCTGCAGGAACGGGATCACCCCTTCGGGGCGCTTTTCCTCGGGGATGAAGTTCATCATGAACCGGCAGGGCCCGGCCTGGCCCGAGAGCTTGTGCGTGTCCCAGAACATCCAGCGCAGCACATCGCGGCGCTCGGCGGCGCTGCGCCCGCCGAACTTGCCGGTCTTGGAGCTCAGATAATCGAGGATCACGCCGGACTGGGTGAGCACCGTGTCGCCATCCACCAGAACCGGGACCTCGCCCATCGCGTTGAGCGCGCGGAATTCGGGCGTGCGCGTCTCGCCATTGAAGAAATCGACGAAGACCGGCTCCCATGGAGTGTCGGTCATGGTAAGCGTCAGCGCCGCCTTGTAGGCGTTGCCGCTCTCACCGAAGCAGTAGAGTTTCATCTGGTCCCCCTCGGGCGGTTCAGCGTTTGCGGTCCGCCAGTTCACTGTTGAAGATGCGCAGCCTGTGCGTGAGGTTGTCGCGGTCCATCACGGAATCGAAATGCTCGAACAGGAAGGACAGCGCCTCGCCCTCGTCGAGCCCGGCATCGGCGGAAAAGCGTTTGAGCCGGCGATAGGCGTCCTCCGTCATGGCGATGGGAAAGCGGCGGGTCAGGCGCAGACGTTTGGGCATCAATGGTCCTCCCTGTGCGGCCGTCCTGGTGCGGGCGGGCGGCGGGCCGAGCCTAGAACGCCTCGGCCTCCAGCGCCATGACCGTATCGCTGCCGGTGCGGATTCTCGCAAGATGCAGCGCCGTCGCCGGCAGATGGCGGGCCATGAAATGCCGCCCCGTCACCAGCTTGGCGCGGTGAAAACCGGGGTCGCCGCGCCCTTCGTCCAGTGCGGCGCCCGCGGCGCGGGCCATGCGCGTCCACATCAGCCCCAGACAGACCAGCCCGAAGAGATGCAGATAGTCATGCGCGCCCGACAGTGCCTCGTCGGGATCCTTCATGCCGCGCTCCATGAAGAACATCGCCCCTGCCTGAAGGTCCTTCGAGGCGGCCTTGAGCGGATCGAGGAAATCGGGCTTGAGTGTCTCGTCCCCCTCGCTCTCCTTGATGAGATCCTTGACGATCTGGAAGAACTCCATCGCCGGCTTGCCGCCTTGCGCGCCCAGCTTGCGGCCCACAAGGTCGAGCGCCTGAATGCCGTTCGTGCCCTCGTAGATCATGGCGATGCGCGCATCGCGCACGAACTGCTCGACGCCCGTTTCGCGCACATAGCCGGTGCCGCCGAAGACCTGTTGCGCGCTCACCGTCGTCTCGAATCCCTTGTCGGTCAGGAACCCCTTGATCACCGGTGTCAGCAGCGAGATCAGCCCCTCGGCCGTGTCGTCGGAATTGCGATGCGCGCGGTCGATCAGGGTCGCGCCCCAGAACGCAAAGGCGCGCGCGCCCTCGACGAAGGCCTTCTGATCCAGCAGCATGCGGCGCACATCCGGGTGCACGATGATCGGATCGGCCGGCCCGTCGGGATTGGCCGCGCCGCTCACCGCGCGGCCCTGGAGGCGCTCGCGCGCGAAGGCGCTGGCGTTCTGATGGGCGACCGAGGCCATTGCCAGCCCCTGCAGCCCGACGCCCAGCCGCGCCTCGTTCATCATGGTGAACATCGCCTTGAGGCCGGAATGCTCCGCGCCCACCAGATAGCCGGTGGCGCCGTCGTAATTCATCACGCAGGTGGCGTTGCCGTGGATGCCCATCTTGCTCTCGAGCCCGCCGCAGCTCACCGCGTTGCGCGCGCCGAGGCTGCCATCCGCCTCCACGAGGAACTTGGGCACGATGAACAGGCTGATGCCCTTCACCCCGTCGGGGCCACCGGGGATCTTCGCCAGCACCAGATGGATGATGTTCTCGGTCAGGTCATGCTCACCGGCCGAGATCCAGATCTTCTGCCCGGAGATTCGATAGGTGCCGTCCTCCTGCGGCTCGGCGCGGGTGCGGATCAGCCCCAGATCGGTGCCGCATTGCGGCTCGGTCAGATTCATGGTGCCTGACCTCGCGCCCTCGACCAGATTCGGCAGATAGGTGGCGCGCTGC
>PWLT01000119.1 GCA_003558415.1 Hyphomicrobiales bacterium | reverse complement strand
GGAAGCGGACGCGCAGGAGCCCGGCCGGCAGGTTCACCGCGTCGGCGTGGAGGTACATCAGGCCCCCCGCGGCGACGCTCTCGAAGGAGCGGCGCCGCAGCGTGCGCAGGAGCGACCAGCGCGCCGGCAGATCGTGGGCGAGGTCCGCCGAGCCCAGCGCTCGACCGATGCCGTAGCCGACGGTGGCGGACGCCAACGTGCCCGTGAGCGCGAGCGCCAACCCAGGCACGAGGCCGAGGACGAACCCCGAGGCCAGGTTCGCCACCGTGATGGGGAGCAGGAGCAAGGGGCGCATCAGGTACAGCGCGAACACGCCGGCAGCCGCCCATGGCCGCGCGGCCAGCTCCTCGATGCCCGCGAACAGGAAGTCGAGCGGCCCCACGCCGGCCTGCCGCGCGCCTTGCCAGAAGGCGATCAGGAGCAGCGACCACAGGCCCAGCGCCACCAGGCGGAGGGTCGTCTGCCAGCGCCCTCTCCGCCAGGCGGTGTTGCCTTCGTTCGGATCGTGCGGCGGCATCGCTCGGCGCGGCCGCGGCGGTCAGTCGCTGAGTTCGGCTGGTCGGGGCACGTCCGCTCGTTCCTCGCGTCGGCTCAGTCGGTCGAGCGCGAACGAGTGCAGCGTGTAGAACGCCACGTAGCCGAGCGAGCCGTAGGCTAGCGCGTCCCGTAGCGCGCCCGGTTCGATGAAGAGCGCGGTGATCAAGGCTGCACCCCAGGCGCTGCCGAGCACGAGATGGAGCATCCGGCTTCGGCGCAGGCGGCTGACGTACAGGAAGCGAACGCCGGTGAACACGAACAGGCTCAAGCCGACCACGAGCGCGGTGGTGAAGGCCGGTGACAGATCGAGCACGAAGGCGTAGAACACGACCACGTTCCAGTAGGAGGGGAACCCAACGAAGAAGCCCTCGTCGCTCTGTTTCGCGCTGGTGCGGGAGAATCCGTAGGCCGAGCTGAACGCCAGCAGCGTCGCGAACGCCCAGACGGGCTGCAGCAGCAGGCCGGCGTGCAGCAGGAACAGGATTGGCAGGAAGACGTACGAGACGAAGTCGACGATGTTGTCGAGCAGCGCCCCGTCGATGTTCGGGACCGTCTGCGCGACGCGGTGCTTGCGCGCCAGCGCGCCGTCGGTGGCGTCGATCACCAGCCCGATCGCCATCGCGAGGAGCGCCAGCTGGTAGTTCGCCTCGAGGATCCACACCACGGCGAGGACGACGAAGAGCAGCGTCGACGTCGTGTAGAGATGGACTAGGTAACCGCGTGCTGTGGACGGGGACATGGGCCTCCTGGCGCGGGCGCGAGCCTGGGATGGCGCCGGCCGCGTCGGCGTTGCGAGGCGGCGACCCGTCACGATACACGGGATGGGCGCGCTCCTACGTTAGGTCCGTCAAACGGCGTGGCCTGGCGGGACACGCGCCGCGAGTGCCGTGGTGCGGCGGGAGCAGGCTGCCGGCGTCGGCGATCGCACGGCCCGCAGCGGTGGCAGCCACGCCAGCCACCGATGCGCGCCGTCACGTACGAGGGAGGAGCGTGCAAGGATGGTGGCGATCGAGCGTTCCGGTTGCCGGAGGGAGCGGGTGTTCGATGGCCAGTGACGATGCGATCCGACGTGCGTCCGCAGCGTGGCGAGGAGGTCTCCGCCGCAGCGTCGGCATGGTGTTCGCGGGCTTGACGCTGGTTGCGATGCTCATGGCGTGCGGCGACGGGTTCGGCCAGAACGTGGGTGCGCCAGACGTCGTCGTGAGTGGTGGGCTGGACGTGACGCCGGGTCCGCTGTCGCTGACCGTGGCGTGGTCGTACGACGGTCCGGCTGACGGCTTCCTGATCTCCAGGGTCGCGACTGACCGCCCGGACGAGTGCCTCGTCGATCGCGCGATCGCCCCGGTGGCGGCAGCCGACGCGTACGGCGACGTCGTCGCTGAGGTCGACGGCGCGGTGCGGTCGTGGACGGACGTCGACGTCGACCCGGCGATGGCCTACCGGTACTACCTGCAACTGATCCAAGGCCGCGCATCGAGGCTCATCGAGATGAGCGACCCCCGCGCGGTGTCGCCCTTGCCGGCCGATTGGGTCAGCGTGGCCGAACGCGAGCCCAACGACACCCCGGCACAGGCCCAACCGATCGGGTACCGGACGCAGGTGATCGGGGCGCTTGCGTCGCAGGGTGACGTGGACTCCTTCGTGTTCGAGGCCCGCGCCGGGGACGTCATCACGATCCACGCCCGAACGAGCTCCATCGGTTCGCCGCTCTGGCCCACGCTGAGGCTGTATGACGAGGAGGAGCAGCGCCTCGCCGTCGCCGTCGGCAATAGCCTCACCCTCGACGGCTTCGTCGAGGAGGCCTACCTGGTGTACCAAGCCGAGTTCGACGGCAGGCACGTGCTTAAGGTCGATAGCGTCGTGGGTGGACAGAGCACCGGCGCTTACCGCTTGACGATCGACGTCGGCGCCGTCGAGTGGGCGCTGCGCGCGGTCGGCGGGACGTTCCAGGCGGACGAGTTCG
>PWLT01000254.1 GCA_003558415.1 Hyphomicrobiales bacterium | reverse complement strand
CGCGCAAGGCCACCCGGGCGCGGTCAGTCGTCGTCGATATCCTCTTCCTCGAGATCGCGGCCAAAGCTGAGCGCCATGTTCTCCTGGTGATGCGCGATGGCATCCTCCACATCGTCATACCAGTGAAGCTGCCCGTCCTCGAGCACCGCGCCGGCCTCGCAGAGCCTGCGTATCTTGCTCATGGAATGGGCCACCACGATCGCGCCGCTCTCGCGCATGCGGTCGAGAAAGACCTCGCTGCTTTTCGTCTTGAAGGCCGCATCGCCCACGCTGGTGACTTCATCGATGAGATAGGTGTCGAAACGGATGCCCATCGACACGCCGAAGGACAGCCGCGACTTCATGCCCGAGGAATAGCTGCGCACCGGCAGGTGGTAATGCTCGCCCAGCTCGGCGAAATCCTCGACGAAATCGCGCAGCTCGTCGGTATCCACCCCGTAGACGCGGGCGATGAAGCGCACGTTCTGCGCGCCGGTCATCTCGCGGTGGAAGGAGCCCTTGAACCCCACCGGCCAGGAGATGGTGCCGGTTGAGTGTATCTCGCCCGCATCCGGATCGAGCGTGCCGGCGATCATCGACATCAGCGAGGTCTTGCCCGCCCCGTTGCGCCCCAGAAGCCCGACGCTCACCCCGTTGGGGAAGGTGGCGGTGATGCTGTCGGCCACCACCTTGCGCGAGCCCTTGATGACGAAGGTCTTGTGCAGATTCTCGAGCCGGATCATCGCTCAGCGGCGGTCCCTGATGCTGTAATAGACGAGCACCGAAAGCACCCAGCCCAGAAACAGGAACAGCCCCGTGAGCCCGGCCAGCGTCAGGCGCTGCGGGTATCGAGGGCTTTCGGCCAGGGTCGGTTCGACATGTGCGGCGAGGTAGCGGTTGACGCGCTGCGCCTCGGCCAGCGCCCCGTCATAGGCCGATTGCGCCGAGCGGTAGGCCTGTTCGGCGAATTCGCGGTCCATGCTCAGCCGCTCGAATTCCGAGACCAGCGTGGCATAGCTTTCGCCCTCCTCCCCCACGGGCGCATCCGCGCCGGCATTGCCGAAACGCGCGCGTTCCTCGGAGATACGCCGGCGCGTGACATCGATGCGCCGCTCGGCCTGGGCGATGCGCGGGTCGCCGTCGCTGATGGTCTCGCGCAGCAGGTCGAGCTCGATCAGCGCCGATGCGAGTTCCCCCTGCAGCGTGTTGAGCAGCCCCATCTGGCCCTGAACATCGGCCGATGGGTCCACGATCTGGGTGCGCGAGCGGAACTCGGTCACCGCCGCGCGCGCCTCGCGCAGCCGCTCGAGCGCCATGTCGAGCTCCTCGCGCGCATAGCGGGTGGTGTCCTCGCGCGCGATCGCCGAGAGCCGGTTGATCATCTCGGTGCTTTCCTCGAGGATCGCCGTCGCGATCGCGCGCGCCTCATGGGGGTCGAAGGCCCGCACCGTCAGCTCGATCAGCCCCGGGCCGGGGTCGTACTTGATCTGCACCATGCGCTGCCAGTAGTTGACCAGATCCTCGATCGTGCCATCGGGGTTGAACCCGAAGACCGGATCGCTGGCGTGATGGCGCGCATAGAGGCTGCGCAGATCGAGCTGCGCATCGACGCGCGTCACCAGCTCCTGGCTGTGGATGTAGTCGTTGAGCACATCCGCATCCGTCGAGGTGGCGCCGCCGCCGAAGGGGCCGAGGATGCCGCTGACATCGAGCGCCGAGCGCGAGTCCGCCGAGCGCACCGAGAAGCTCAACTTCGAGGCGTACTGATCCTCGGCACGATCCCACAGATACCACCCCGTCAACAGCATGGGCAGGGCGAAGATCAGCACGAAGCTGGCCAGCACGACCCGGTGGCGCCGTTTCGGCCGTGCCGTGCTCGCGACGGGTCTGGCGACCGGCGCCGGTTTGCGCGTATCCGTCTGCGAGGACTCCGACGGCTTCGCGGCGTCACTTCCCGATCCGCCGGGCATGACGGAGAGCTTCTTCGTCGCCGCCTTTCGCGCGCTGCCGCTCTTGGACGTGTCAGTCTGGGTCACATGCGCCTCGAAACGAATAAAGGGGCCCGGTCGATTGAACGCGTCATACAGAAAGATTAGGATCAAGACCAGTTTGCCGAAAGGAACACACGCGAATGGGATCGCCCAGTCAGGGCGGGCTGCGCGCCCGCCGTTTCAAGACCCCGCGCACGATCACGGCGCTGGTGCTGCGCGACATGTCCACCACCTATGGCCGCTCGCCGGGGGGGTATGTCTGGGCGCTGCTGGAGCCGATCGGCGGCATCGGGATGCTCGTGCTCATCCTGGCGATCGGGCTGCGCATCCGGACCCCGTCGCTGGGCGACAGTTTCGCGATGTTCTACGGCACCGGGGTGCTCGCCTTCGGGATGTATCAGCGCGTCGGCGGCAAGATCGCGAGCGCGATCTCGTCGACGCGCCCGCTGCTCTATTATCCGGGCGTGACCTATATGGATGCGATCATCGCGCGGTTTGTGCTCAACGCGCTCACCCAGGCGATCGTGTTCGG
>PWLT01000011.1 GCA_003558415.1 Hyphomicrobiales bacterium | reverse complement strand
GCCCGGCGGGGCCTCCAGGCACAGCAACTCATCGACCTGCGGACGTATCTCGCGCAGCGTCTCGGGCGGGGCGACCGGTACGGCGAGCACGATGCGCGCCGGGTCGAGCCGGCGCAGACCCGCAAGCGCGGCGCGTACGGTCATGCCCGTGGCGATCCCGTCATCGACCACGATGACCGAGCGTCCCTTTACGGGGCGGGGGGCGCGGCCGCCCAGATAGCGCGCGCGCCGCTCTTCCAGCTCCGCGCGCCGCTGGTCGAGGGTATGGGCGAAATCCTCGGGCCTGAGCCCCGCGCTGCGCAGCAGCGCCTCGTGCCAGACGATCTCCTCACCGCCCGCGCCCCACAGGATGGCGCCGGCGGCCAACTCCGGGTGATCGGGCATGCCGATCTTGCGCACCAAAGCCAGATCGAGCGGCGCGCGCAGCCGTCGCGCGACCGGCACCGCCACAGGTACGCCGCCGCGCGGCAGCGCCAGAACCAGCGGGCGCGGCAGCGTCATGCGCTCCAGCCGATCGGCCAGCCGCTCGCCGGCCTCCAGGCGGTCCCTGAACATCGCGCTGCCTCCCTCTTCAGCCCCGCAGCGTGCCACCCGTCGCCTTGCCGACCTTCTCGACGATGCGCGCGGCAACGGCCTCGATCTCCTCGTCGGTCAGGGTCCGCTCGGTGGGCTGGAGCCGCACCGAGATGGCGAGTGACTTCTTGCCCGGCCCCATCTGGGCCTCCGCCTTCTCCCCGGTGAATTCGTCAAAGACGCGCACGCGTTCGATCAGCGCCTTGTCGGCGCCCGCGGCTGCGTTGACGACGGCCTGCGCCTCGACACCGGCGTCGAGAACGAAGGCAAAATCGCGCTCCACCGCCTGCAGGTCATGCAGGTGCAGTGCCGGGCGGGTCGTGGTGCGCGTGCGCGCAAACGGCAGCTCCTCGGGCCACACTGAGAAGGCCACCGCCGGCCCCTTCACATCGAGCGCCTTGAGCACCTTGGGGTGCACCTCACCGAAAGCCGCCAGCACCTTCTTCGGCCCCAGCGAAATCACCCCCGACCGGCCCGGATGCCACCAGCCGGGCACGCTGCGCCCGATCTGCACCTTGGCAGGCGCACCGATTGCCGCGAGCACGGCCTCGGCATCGGCCTTGGCGTCAAAGACATCCACGGGGCGGCGGCTGCCATGCGGATCGCGCGGGGCGTTCGCACCCACCAGAAGTCCCGCCACCTGGAGATGCTGTTCCCCCGGTTCGCCGCCGACAAAGGCCGGGCCGACCTCGAAAAGCGCCAGATCCATGAAGCCGCGTGCCTGATTGCGCGCGGCCGCCTGCAATAGCCCCGGCAGCAGGTCGGGACGCATATGCGTCATCTCGGAGGAGATCGGGTTTTCGAGCCGCACGGCCTCGCCGCCGCCACCGAACAGCTCCGCGGACTGCGCATCGATGAAGGAATAGCTGACGCATTCATTGTAGCCCAGCGCCGCGGCCGTGCGCCGCGCGGCGCCCTCGCGCCGCTGCATCGGTGTCAGTACAGGCTCGGGCACGCCGACCTGAGGGCGCGCGAGCGGCTTGCCCTGCAGCTTCGTCAAGGAGGCGATGCGCGCGACCTCCTCCACCAGATCGGCCTCGCCGTGAATGTCGGGTCGCCATGTAGGCGGGAACGCCTGGTTCCCTTGCAACCGGAAACCGAGCGCCGCAAGCGTTGCGCGCTGCTCATCCTCCGCGATGTCCATCCCCACGAGGCTGACCACGCGCGCTGGGTCGAAGGCATAGCTGCGCGTCACGTCCGGCACCGCCCCGTCGCGCACCACCTCCGAGGGTTCGCCCCCGCACAGATCGATGATCATCTGTGTCGCGGCCTCCAGCCCCGGCTCGGTGAAGGCCGGATCCACGCCGCGCTCGAAGCGGTAGCGTGCATCCGAGTTGATCTTCAGCGCGCGCCCCGTCGCCGCGATGGTCAGCGGATCCCAGTAGGCCGATTCGAGAAAGACATTGACCGTCGCCTCGGTGCAGCCGCTGGCCGCGCCGCCCATGATGCCGGCGATGCTCTCGGGGCCATTGTCATCGGAAATCACCATCATGCCCGGTTCGAAGGTGTATTCCTTTTCGTCGAGCGCCGCGATGCGCTCGCCGCCATCGGCGGGGTGGATGCGAAGGCCGCCCTTGACCTTGTCGGCGTCGAAGACGTGCAGCGGGCGGTTGCGGTCGAAGGTGAAGAAATTGGTGATATCCACCAGCGCCGAAATGGGGCGCAGCCCGATGGCGCGCAGCCGGCGTTGCAGCCACTCGGGGGAGGGGCCGTTCCTCACGCCACGGATCACGCGCCCGGCAAAGAGCGGGCAGCACTTTTCCTTGAGCGCGGGGTCGATGCTTACCGGGATGGGGCTGGCGAAACGGCCCGGCACCGGGGCGATTTCGCTGGGCTTGAGCCGCCCAAGCCCGCGCGCGGCCAGATCGCGCGCGATCCCGCGCACGCCCAGCGCGTCGGGGCGGTTGGGGGTGATGGCGATCTCGATCACGGGGTCGTTG
>PWLT01000078.1 GCA_003558415.1 Hyphomicrobiales bacterium | reverse complement strand
TTGATCCACGAAGTCGACCAGGCTGCCCACCGTCTCGAAGGTCTCCGCGTCCACCTCGTCGTCGTCCACGACGATGCCGAACTGCTCTTCGATGGAGGTGATCACGGTCACTACGGCCATGGAGTCGAACTCGGGGATGTTGCCCAGCAGCGCGGTGCTGCGGTCGAACTTCTGTGCCCGGCCGTTCAGGCCCAGCGTGCGATCCAGGATGTTCCGGACTTCGTCGAGACTAGACATAACCTGTTTTCCCCAAGACCCCGGCGGCAAAACCTTCAAGGCCGGATGTTTTATGATGCGGCTCCCAGCGCGGATTCAGCGGATCCCTGAGAGTGGCCGTTGAGCGGGCGCAGTATATCAGCAACCTTGGGACAGACAGATTCATGGCAGGACTCTGCGGCTGGTTCAGCACGGACGGCACACGCCCATCGGAAGACATCGATGCACGGGCCGACACCGTGCCCGCTTCGGCGCGGACACCTGCCCGCAGCCTCGGCAACCCGGTGGGCGCATGCCTGGTGCGTGGCGGCTGGATTGCGGAGGACGGGGCCGGGCGGATCGCGGCACTGGCGGGGCATCCCCGCTGGCGCGATGGCGATCTCGATGCCCTGGCCCGGGACCGCGACCCGGCCCATGCCCTGCTCCAGGCCTACCAGCGGTTCGGCGACGGGCTGTTCGGGCAGATCGCCGGCGATTTCGCGCTGGCCATCCTGGACCCGGCCGAATCCCGCCTGCTTGCGGGCATCGACCGCATCGGGCAGTTTCCGCTGTACTTCGCGCCCACCCCCGACGGCGTTGTCTTCGGCACCTCGGCGGGCAGCGTGCTGGCCCATCCGGGCATGGACCGGACCCCGACGGCCAACGGTCTCTTCCACTACCTGTTCTTCCACATGCTGCCCGCCCCGGTCAGCCTGTTCCCGGGTCTGCAGAAACTCCAGGGCGCGCAGCGCCTGCGCCACGACGGGAAGGCGATCAGCGTCGAGCCGTACTGGGTACCGCAGTTCGTGGAGCCCGAGGGTGCCGACCAGGCCGGGCTGGGCGAGGAAATGCTGCGGCTGATCGATACTGCGGTCGGCCGACTCACCGACACGGAGCATCCAGGCGCCTTCCTGAGCGGCGGCCTGGACAGCTCGACTGTCGCCGGCCTCCTGGCGCGCGCGCGCCCCGGTGCGGCAGATACCTTCAGCATCGGCTTCGAGGCGAAGGGCTACGACGAGATGCCCTATGCGCGCCTCGCCGCGCGGCATTTCGGCACACGCCCGCACGAATACTATGTGACGCCCACCGATGTCGTCGAAGCGGTGCCGCTGATCGCAGCCAGCTACGACGAACCCTTTGGCAATTCCTCCGCCCTGCCCGCCTACTTCTGCGCGCGCATGGCCGCCGACACCGGCATCACGCGCCTGCTGGCGGGCGATGGCGGCGACGAGCTGTTCGCGGGCAACGAACGCTACGCCAAGCAGGGCGTGTTCGAGCACTGGAACCGTATTCCCGCGCCGCTGCGCAGGGGCCTGCTCGAGCCGCTGTTCACGCGCCTGCCCCGCGGCATCCCGATCGTCGGCAAGGCCCGCAGCTACGTGGAGCAGGCGCGCATCCCGCTGCCGGACCGGCTGCAGACCTACAATCATATGCACCGGCTGTCGCTGCAGGAGATGTTCGAGCCCGGTTTCCTGGAGCAGATCGATACGGCAGCGCCCTGGGAACGGATGCGGGAGATCTATCGGCGGCCCGAAAGTGCCTCAACCTTGAACCGGATGATGTACCTCGACTGGCAGCAGACCCTGGCCGACAACGACCTGCGCAAGGTCAGCCGCATGTGCCAGCTCGCGGGTGTGGACGTGGTCTACCCAATGCTGGACGACGACCTGGTGGAACTGTCCTGCCGGGTTCCCTCGGCCATGAAGCTGCAGCAAGGGCGGTTGCGTCACTTCTACAAGGAGGCCACGCGCGATTTCCTGCCGCAGGAGATCATCGACAAGAAGAAGCATGGCTTCGGGTTGCCCTTCGGGGTGTGGATGCACGAGCACCCGCCGCTAGAGGCACTGGCCTATGACAGCCTGCTGCGGCTCAAGAACCGGGGATTCCTGCAGCCCGCCTTCATCGACCGGCTCATCCAACTGCATCGCGACGCCCATGCGGCCTACTACGGCGAGCTGGTGTGGATCCTCATGATGCTCGATCTCTGGCTGGACGCCCATCCGCCCGGCGGTCATGACCTCAGCGCCTGATGTCTTTTTTCACCACGAAGACCACGAAGACACGAAGAAGGGCTATTTTGGAGTTTGCTGAGGGGGCCAGTATGCGTTGAGCGCAAGCGGCTCCCGCATCAGTCCCCATGGCCCCACAAACAATTCAAAAACTTCGTGTCTTCGTGGTCTTCGTGGTGAAAAAAAGTCCTTGTCCTCAGGCTCTGCCCAGGAGGTTTCGCGTCATGCGGAGGCCGAAGCGGAAGGGTGTCGGGTCCCAGGGGGTGAAGCGGGGCAGCTGGTAGGGATCGCTGTCGCGGCGGGCGGTGCCC
>PWLT01000129.1 GCA_003558415.1 Hyphomicrobiales bacterium | reverse complement strand
CCCAGATGCCCTTCGACGCGCAGGAGGTCGCTGCCGAAGAGGGACTCGAGGCCGCGCGCAAACTTGCCGTCTGGTGGAACCGCCACACCGAAAGCCTGCAGGGCTGAGGGCCTGCCCATGTGGAGGGACGTCTGCACATGGCATCGCAAGGGGAACAGGCTTTGGAAACCTTCATCACTATCATCGTGATCATCCTTCTGGTCGTGTTTCATCGACCTCTCGGGATGATTGCCGACGGCCTGTTCGCATTCATCGTGCTTGGCCTGCTCCTGTCGATCGCGTTCGTGACTGTGCGGGGCTTGCTGTTTGGTCCTTGAGCCAACGGGGCCGCGCTCCCGATGGCTCCAACGGCATCGCGTAGAGCAACTCTGGACCGGCCAGCCGTGTATCGGGATCCCGCAGACCATCCATTGCGCGCTCGGGGAACGGTCCGGCATGTTCGGTGACGCCAGGATGACCACTGCGCGCCGCGACCGGCTCAGCCACCGTTGCGAAATCGTTGAAACCGGCAACGAAAGCTGGCGCTTCAAGATCAGAGCGTGACGCAAGGCTGCCCACTGGCCAGGACCGGCTGCGCCATCTGAAACCTACGCCGCCTCGGGCCAGCTAACCGTGCAACAGGTGGGGCGATTGGATGCATATTGACAGCTCCATGGCCTCCGTCGGCAGGGCCAGGTAACTCTGCCGCGCCTCACGTTGCCAGTCCGAAAGCTGATGCGGCGCAAGCTCATGACGCCGCGCGACATGGTGCCCCAGGGGATGGTGTAGCAGGCCGCGCGCGCGCCAAGGTCGCCGATACAATGCCGGAGGCCAAGCTCTACAGCTTGCACGGGCTGCGAAAGCTGGCAGTCGTGGAGCTTGCCGAGGCCGGGTGTTCCGACGCCGAAATCCAGTCCGTCACCGGGCACCGGACAGCCGATATGGCATCCTATTACCGGCGCAAGGCTGACCGCTCACGCATGTCCAAAACCGCCCAGCAACGGCGGGAGCAGAAAGGCGACGAATCGCCGAAGGGCAAATCATGAACAGAACATGCACAGTAGAAACAATGTGGAAAGCGCGGCTTTCACGCCCGCATTTCGCCTGCCCTTCAATCTCTGAAAATGCTTCGATTCCAACGTGGTGCCCGAGGCCGGACTCGAACCGGCACGCCTTGCGGCGGAGGATTTTGAGTCCTCTGCGTCTACCATTCCGCCACTCGGGCCCGGCTGAGGGCTTAGCCCTCAGTTCCCGCACGGTCAACTGCCGAAGCCCGACGCCGGCGTGCTTGACCCGCCTGCCCCGGCATGCTGCATGGGGCAAACGCACGAGACAACATGCATGATCCGCACGCTCTACAACTGGACAATCTCCATGGCCCGCAGCCGACATGCGCTGTGGGGGCTGGCGTTGGTGTCCTTCGTGGAGAGCTCCGTGTTTCCGGTCCCACCCGATGTGCTGATGATCCCGATGATCATCGCGCAGCCCTCGCGCGCCTTTGTGATCGCCGCAGTGGCAACGCTGGCCTCGGTGCTGGGCGGACTCTTGGGATATTACATCGGTTGGGGGCTGTTCGAGAGCGTCGGCCGCCCGGTGCTGGAATTCTACGGCAAGGGCGTCTATTTCGAGGAATTCGCGCAGCGCTACAATGAATGGGGCGCCTGGGTGGTGCTGATGGCCGGGGTCACGCCGTTTCCCTACAAGGTGATCACCATAATGTCCGGGGCAACGGGGCTGTCGCTGCCGGTTTTCGTCATCGCCTCGATCCTGGCGCGGGGGCTGCGCTTCTTCATCGTCGCGGCGCTGCTGTGGCGTTTCGGCGCACCGATCCGTGACTTTATCGAACGCCGGCTGGCGCTTATGTTCACGCTGTTCGTCGCCCTCCTGATCGGAGGGTTCGTCGCCGTGAGGTATCTGTGACGCGCAATCGCCTGATCCTGCTCGCCGCCAGCGGCTCGGCCGCACTCCTGCTCGCGGCGCTTGCTTTCCAGTATATCGGCGGCATGGCCCCCTGCCCGCTGTGCATCTGGCAGCGCTGGCCGCACCTGGCGGCGATACTCGCCGCGCCGCTGGCGCTGCTGGCACCCGGCGCAATCGGGCCGCTCGCGGGCAGCGCGGCGGCAGCGACCTCGGGCGGCATCGGCATCTACCACACCGGGGTCGAGCGCAGCTGGTGGGAGGGCCCGCAGGCCTGCGCGGCCGGCGGCGATATCGGTCGCCTGAGCACGCAGGAGTTGATGGAGCAGATCATGGCCGCACCGGTGGTGCGCTGCGACGAGGTTCCCTGGGAAATGCTGGGGCTGTCCATGGCCTCATGGAACGCGGCCGCCTCTTTCGCGCTCGCCGGGCTTTGGCTGTGGACCCTCGCCGTGCCGCGCGGCCGACAGTAGACCCCGCACCCGCCCTCAGTGAAAGGGGAATTCGCCGACGACATTGCGCCACTGCCCCGGCGCGATCTGCTTGCGGTGGGTGAAGCGCACCGAATGCAGCGGCCCCTCGATCTCCTCCTGCCAGAACTCGATGAACTCGAACAGCCGCGGAT
>PWLT01000206.1 GCA_003558415.1 Hyphomicrobiales bacterium | reverse complement strand
TAGATCGCCTGGACCGAGGTGATCGAGCCGGCCTTGGTCGAGGTGATGCGCTCCTGCAGCGCGCCCATGTCGGTGGCCAGCGTCGGCTGATAGCCCACGGCCGAGGGGATGCGGCCCAGCAACGCCGACACCTCCGAGCCCGCCTGGGTAAAGCGGAAGATGTTGTCGACGAAGAACAGCACATCCGTTCCCGACTGGTCGCGGAACTGTTCGGCCACCGTCAGCCCGGTCAGGCCGACACGCTGGCGCGCGCCCGGGGGCTCGTTCATCTGGCCATAGACCAGCGCCACCTTCGATTCCTCGAGATTGTCGATATTGATCACGCCCGAGTCGATGAACTCGTGATAGAGGTCGTTGCCCTCGCGGGTGCGCTCGCCCACGCCGGCGAAGACCGAAAAGCCCGAATGCACCTTGGCGATGTTGTTGATCAGTTCCTGGATGAGCACCGTCTTGCCCACCCCGGCGCCGCCGAAGAGGCCGATCTTGCCGCCCTTGGAGTAGGGTGCCAGCAGGTCGATGACCTTGATGCCGGTCACCAGGATCTCGGACTCGGTCGACTGCGCATCGAAGCCCGGCGCGGGCTGGTGAATGGCGCGGCGCTCCTTGGACTTGATCTCGCCCTTCTCGTCGATCGGCTCACCGACCACGTTCATGATGCGCCCCAGCGTTGCATCGCCCACCGGCACCGAGATCGGCTCGCCGGTATCGGACACCGCCTGCCCGCGCACCAGCCCTTCGGTCGCGTCCATCGCAACGGCGCGCACCGTGTTCTCGCCCAGATGCTGCGCAACCTCCAGCACCAGCCGCTTGCCGTGGTTGTCGGTCTCCAGCGCGTTCATGATGGCGGGGAGGTCCCCGTCGAACTGCACGTCCACCACGGCGCCGATCACCTGCTTGACCTTGCCGGTCTGTTTCGCTTTTGCCATGTCGTTTCTCCGGTTCCTCAGAGTGCCTCGGCACCCGAAATGATCTCGATGAGTTCCTTGGTGATCGCGGCCTGACGCGAGCGGTTGTACTCGATGGTCAGCCGGTCGATCATGTCGCCCGCATTGCGGGTGGCGCTGTCCATCGCGCTCATGCGCGCGCCCTGCTCGGAGGCCGCATTCTCCAGCAGCGCCGCGAAGACCTGCGTGGCCACGCCGCGCGGCAGCAGATCGGCGAGGATGTCCTCTTCGGAGGGCTCGTAGTCATAGAGCGTCGAGGCCTCCGCCTCCTCGTCCACCGGCGCGGGGATCACCTGCTGCGCGGTCGGGATCTGGCTGATGACCGACTTGAAGCGCGCATAGAACAGTGTCGCGACGTCGAATTCCTCGGCCTCGAAGCGCGCCATCAGGTCGTCGGCGATATCGCGCGCGTTCGAATAGGCCACGCGCTTGACGTCGCTGAGATCGACATGGCCGATCAGGTGATCGCCCAGATCCCGCCTGAGCTGATCGCGCCCCTTGCGCCCGACGGTGAGAATCTTGACCGTCTTGCCATGCGCGAGCAGTTGGTTGGCCTCGCTGCGCGCGCGCTTGACGATCGAGGAGTTGAACCCCCCGCACAGCCCGCGTTCGGCCGTCATCACCACCAGCAGATGCACCTTGTCCGATCCGGTACCCGACAGCAGCTTCGGCGCGCTGTCGGATCCCTGAACCGACAGCGCCAGCCCGTTGATCACCGCCCCCATGCGCTCGGCGTAGGGGCGGGCGTCTTGGGCCGCATCCTGGGCGCGGCGCAGCTTGGCCGCCGCCACCATCTGCATCGCCTTGGTGATCTTCTGCGTCGATTTGACGCTGGCGATGCGGTTCTTGAGATCCTTGAGACTGGGCATGCCCCGCTCCTTTCGCTACGCCTTCAGGCGAAGTCCTTCGCGAATTCGTCCAGGGCTGCGCGGATCTTCTCCTCAAGCTCGCCATCGACCTTGCGGTCATTCTCGGTGATGTCGTTGAGCAGATCCTCGTGCTTGGAGCGCAGATGCTTGAGCAGATCGCGCTCGAAGCGGACCACGTCATCAACGGCGATCTTGTCGAGATAGCCCTGCGTGCCGGCATAGATCACGCAGACGATCTCGGCATTGGTCAGGGGCGAATACTGGCCCTGCTTCATCAGTTCGGTCAGGCGCGCACCACGGTTGAGCAGCCGCTGCGTGGCCGCGTCAAGATCCGAGCCGAACTGCGCGAAGGCCGCCATCTCGCGATACTGCGCGAGCTCCAGCTTGACGGGGCCGGCCACCGATTTCATCGCCTTGGTCTGCGCCGAGGAGCCCACGCGGCTCACCGACAGGCCGGTGTTCACCGCCGGGCGGATGCCCTGGTAGAACAGCTCGGTCTCGAGGAAGATCTGCCCGTCGGTGATCGAGATCACGTTGGTCGGGATGAAGGCCGAGACGTCGCCGCCCTGGGTTTCGATGATCGGCAGCGCCGTCAGCGAGCCCGCGCCGTGATCCTCGTTCATCTTGGCCGAACGCTCCAGCAGGCGCGAGTGCAGGTAGAACACGTCGCCCGGATAGGCTTCGCGCCCCGGCGGGCGGCGCAGCAGCAGC
>PWLT01000445.1 GCA_003558415.1 Hyphomicrobiales bacterium | reverse complement strand
GCAGCTTTCGGTCGACGGGTTCGCCTCCGAAACCCGCGCCGCCGGTGCGCGCGCGGGCCTGCAATCGGCCCAGGCGGCCGTTGCGGCGGCGGAGGAGGAATTGGAGCGGCTGTCCATCCGCGCACCCTTCAGCGGCGTGATGGAGACCGATTCGGCCGAGCTGGGCGAGTTGCTCCAACCGGGCGCGGCCTGCGCGACGGTGATCCGGCTCGACCCGATCCGGCTGGTGGGCTTCGTCCCCGAAACCGATGTCGACAAGATCGAGATCGGGGCAATGGCCGGTGCGCGGTTGTCATCGGGGCGCGAAGTGATGGGCGAGGTTACCTTCGTCGCCCGCGCCGCCGACCCCTCGACCCGCACCTTTCGTGTCGAGGTGCGCGTGGCCAATCCCGATCTGGCGATCCGCGACGGCCAGACCGCCGAGATCGCCGTCTCGGCGCCGGGAACCGACGCCCATCTGGTCCCCGGATCCGCGCTCACGCTCGATGACGACGGGCGGCTGGGGCTGCGCATCGTGGATGAGGACAGCCGCGCGCGCTTCGTCGCCGTCGAGGTGGTGCGTGACACCCGCGAGGGCATGTGGGTGACCGGCCTGCCCGAGTCGGTCGATCTGATCGTCGTGGGCCAGGAATTCGTCACCGACGGCGTGCGGGTCGATACGCGCTTTCGCGACCCGCTCGAGGCGCGCAGCGACCCCGAGGACCCGATCGAGGCACTCGATGGCGCCGGCCCCGACGCGGCGCCGCCCGAGCCTGAGCCCGAGCTCGATCTGGAGATGACGCAATGATCGGGGTCATCGACTGGGCCGCGCGCCATGCGCGCATGGTCCTGGCCTTTGTCGCGCTCACGCTCGGGGCGGGGATTTTCGCCTATACCGGCCTTCCCAAGGAGGGTGAGCCGGATATCGAGATCCCGGCGCTGTTCATCTCGGTCCCCTTCCCCGGCGTGTCGGCACAGGACTCGGAGACGCTGCTCGTCAAGCCGATGGAGGCCGAGCTTGCCGATCTCGACGACCTCAAGTCGATGTCCTCCACCGCCGCCGAGAACTACGCCGGCGTGGCGCTGGAATTCGAGTTCGGCTGGGACAAACAGGCCACCATGGCCGAGGTGCGCGACCGCATGAGCCGTGCGGAGGCGAATTTCCCTGACGGGTTCGACAGCTACTCGATAAACGAGATCAACTTCTCCGAATTCCCGATCATGGTGATCTCGCTGGCCGGCGACGTACCCGAGCGAACGCTGCTGCGCCTTGCGCGTGAGATGCAGGAGCGCATCGAGGGCGTCGAGTCGGTGCTGGAGGCCAACATGGCCGGCCAGCGCGACGAGATGCTCGAGGTGGTGATCGACCCGCTGCGGCTGGAGGCCTACAACGTCACCGCGGGCGAGTTGATCAACGTGGTCCAGCAGAACAACCAGCTCGTCGCCGCGGGCGAGGTGGAAACCGACAGCGGCGCCTTCTCGGTCAAGGTGCCCTCGGCCTTCACCGGCCCGCAGGACGTGTATCGCCTGCCCGTCAAGGTCAATGGCGACAGCGTGGTGACGCTGGGCGATCTGGCCGATATCCGCCTGACCTTCGAGGACCGCCAGGGCACCGCGCGCTATAACGGCGAGACGACGGTCGCGCTGCAGGTGTCGATGCGCAAGGGGTTCAACCAGATCGACACCGCCGCCGAGGTGCGCGCGCTCGTCGCGCAGCTGCAGCAGGAATGGCCCGAGCCCCTGCAACAGACGGTGAGCGTCACACCCACGCTCGACAGTTCGATTCAGGTCGAGACGATGGTGCGCCAGCTCGAGGGATCGGTGATCACCGCGATCGCGCTGGTGATGATGGTCGTGCTCGCCGCGCTGGGCACCCGCTCGGCGATGTTGGTGGGTTTCGCGATCCCGACCTCCTTCCTGCTCAGTTTCGTGCTTTTCGGGCTGCTTGGGTTTGCGGTGAACAACATCGTGATGTTCGGGCTGATCCTCGCCGTGGGGATGCTGGTGGACGGCTCGGTGGTCGTCGTCGAATACGCCGACAAGCGCATCCGCGAGGGTACGGGGCCGATGCATGCCTATGTGATGGCGGCCAAACGCATGTTCTGGCCGATCACCGCCTCCACGGCGACGACGCTGTGCGCCTTCCTGCCGATGCTCTTCTGGCCAGGTGTGGCGGGCGAGTTCATGGGGATGCTGCCGCTCACGCTGATCTTCGTGCTCACTGCCTCGCTGCTCACGGCGCTGATCTTCCTGCCGGTGGTGGGCGGGGTGAGCGGGCGTTTCTCGCGACTTCTCTCGCGCGCCTCGAATGCGCTGCGGGCGCTGCCCTGGCTGCTGCGCGCAGCACTCGTGCCGGTCGCGCTCTACGGCATGTTCCTGGGCGCGATGCAGCTGATCAACCCCGGGTATCTCTTCGCGGGCCAGTCGCCCCTGCCGGGGGTCGCGGCGCTGCTGCCCGGGGCGCTGCTATTCGCGCTCTCCTCGGTCGCATCTTCCATCACGCTGTCCGCGGCCCGCATCAAGGGGCGCGAGCGCCCCATCCGCG
>PWLT01000036.1 GCA_003558415.1 Hyphomicrobiales bacterium | reverse complement strand
GGTCCTGCAATCGGCGAGCATCGAACCCTCGTGCGAGAAGGTGGCGTCGGGAAGGCAGTAGCGCTGGCACGCCTCCCAACCCTCGCCGCCCATGCAGGCGTCGTGGAACCGGTCAGCGATCATCGCTAGAGCATTCATCGTCGTTCCCCTTCCGATCCTCCTCGCTGAAGCGCCGTCGAACCCCCAACGGCTCGACGCAGGCGTTCACGATCCGTTGTGCCGAAGCCTACGAAGCTGAGCGTTCCGCAAGCGTTCCCGAAGCCTTCGCGAGGCGTGCGCCGCCGCGGCGGCGGTGTGGGGTACGGCCATGGCACGGTGTCGCTGGGTCGCAGCAATGGCAACTTAGCGCTGGGTCGCAGCTACGGCACCTCGAACCGCGCCGGGTCGACCGGCCCCCGTCCGTGATCGCTCAACACGAGATCGGCACCGGCGTCGTCCAACGCCCGCACCACCAGGCCGGCATCGCGGTCGTACCAGAACGGCTCGCGTACCGTACCGCCGGCACCGAGCATTTGCCAGCCGACGAGCGCCCTCCGACACCGCCATTCGGCTTCGTACGGTTCGCGATGCGCCGTTGGCGTACGAGGCACGTGCATTGCCGTGGGGACACCGTTCGAGCCGACCTGTGCGCTTCGTGTGCCACCTGTTCGGGCGTCTGCCCAACGGGCAACGTCACCCCCGACCTGCACGGGCAACCGGTGTGGGGGTGTGACTTCCTGGTGCGCGGCTCCTGCGGCCTGCGCTGCTCGGTCGAGGCCCTTCGGGCGGCAGCGTGGGTCCGATTCGGACGTGGCACACGCATCCACGAAGAAAGCAAGAACGCTTCCGGAACGTCTGGTCGTCTAGGCTGCACCTCGTAAGGAGGCGCAGCCTGCGCGAAGCGGCCTCACCGCGCTCCATCACCTCGCTTCGCTGTACGACATCACGAGCAGGTTGGGCGTTGGTCAGGCCAACAGGGCATCCAGAACGGGCCACGAGGGTCCACGATACGGTCCCGAAAACGAATCGCGATGACGACCGGAGGTAGCATCAAGGAGACCCTCATTACCTTCTTCAGCTAAGCGGTCTCGACGCGCAAGGTGGCGCAGGCGGTCGCTGCAGGCCTTCGCGGCGCAGGTCACGAGGTCGAGTTGCACGACCTCACCAAGGGCACGCCCCCAAGCCCCACCGGTTACGACGCGTTCGGCGTGGGCACGCCCGTGTACCTCTTCCGCCCGCCGTTCAACGTCTCGCGCTACCTCAACGGCCTGCCCGACCTGAACGGGCTCCCCTTCTTCGTGCTGCTGCAGCGCGCCGGCATACCCGGCGACGCCGGCAACGCGGTGCGCGGAACGTTGACGCGCAAGGGCGGCCGCGAGGTCGACTTCCTCAAGGGCCTGGGTGCCGACTACGCGCTCCCGTGGCTTCACCGCGGCATCCTCTTCTCGCACGAGCACCCGACCCCGGAGGACCTCCAAGCTGCGGAGGCGTTCGGCGAATCGATCGCGGATCGCGTCGCGGGCGCCCCCTACCAGCCGCCACCGCCAGAGTCGCAACCGCCGGCCCTATGGCATTTCGGTCGCGCGGCAAGCAACGAGTGGCTCACGCGGACCGTCTTCAGCCGCGGGTTCCGCGTTCTACCCGACGTCTGTATCGCGTGCGACATCTGCTTCGAGGTGTGCCCGACCGGCAACATCCAGCCTGATGCCAACGGGCGGCCGGTGTGGGGCCGCGACTGCATCTTCTGCAACTACTGCGACATGCGCTGCCCGGTCGAGGCCATCCGTTCGCCCGTACGCTGGCGCTCCTTCGCACCATTGCTGAACGCCGTGGAGCGCGATGCGCTGAACGCCCTCGACCACGCCCGCGTCAAGCTCGAGGGGGGTGAGGTCCAACGCGTCGACGGCCACACCTGAGCCGCGCCTGGGGCGAGCCGGGCCGAGGGGCACCATCGCCCTCATGGGTTCCGGCAGCACGCCCGGCGTGATGGAACGGCGCCATCACGACCAGCTCGACGCCGTGCGCTCATGCACGCGTTCATCCCAGAAGGGATCGGTCATGTGCAAGACCACGACCTCGCGCATAGCCTAGGCCGCGTGCGACTTCGTCGTGGGTGCGACGCTCCTGCTCGCACCGAGCCTGCTGTTCTGCATCTTACGGATACCCCCGACCCACGAGGTCTGGATCCGCGTCGCCGGCGAGCTTGCGTTCGCCATGGGCGCCTTCTTCTTGCAGACGGCACGCCACGGCACCATCCACTTCTACCGCTTGACGGTCCACGTGCGCATCGGCGCCGGGCTGCTGTTCGCCGCGCTCATCATCACCGGACTTGGACCACCGATCCTGCTGCTGTTCGTGCTCATCGAATGTCTCGGGGCGGCCTGGACCGGCCTGACGATGCGCGGCGAGACGGCCATGGCGACCTGACACCGTACCGGGACGCACACACGCCTCGCGCGACTGAACCCGTCGGCCCGAACCCGGGCAACCGTAGCCCGACGGCGTGCCGCACACGGTCGTTGCGTCTATGCACGACGGCGCAAGCGTTG
>PWLT01000356.1 GCA_003558415.1 Hyphomicrobiales bacterium | reverse complement strand
CGGCGCTGGGGTTGGGCGCGGAACTCGAAAGGGTGGGGCACGCGGCGCAGGCGGTATGTCTGCGCAACGGGCGCGATGGGGCGCCGGTGCTGCGGCTCGATCTGGTCCGCGGCGGGCACGCGCGGGGGGATCATTTCGTTCACCGCGCCGATCTGATCGCCATGCTGGAGGCGGCGGCGCGCGCCGCGGGTGTGGGCATTCGCCTTGGTCAGCGAGTGGCGCGCGTCGAGCATGCCCGCGACGGCCTCACCCTGCATCTCGATGGCGGCAGGGGCCAGCTCACCACGCCGCTGCTGATCGGCGCTGACGGGCTGCACTCCCGGCTCCGGCGGGCGCTGAACCCCTCGGCGGAGGCGTTCTTCACCGGGCAGGTCGCCTGGCGCGCCGTGATCCCCGAATCCCCCGGCGCGCCGGCAGAGGCCGAGGTCTTCATGGGGCCGGGGCGGCATCTCGTCAGCTATCCGCTGCGCGGCGGCCGGGCGCGCAACATCGTGGCCGTCGAGGCGCGCGGCACCTGGACCGAGGAAGGCTGGCACCACCGCGACGATCCGCAGGCTCTGCGGCAGGCCTTCGCGGGTTTCGGCGGCCCGGTGCCGGGCTGGCTGGCGCGTGTCGAGGAGTTGCATATCTGGGGGCTCTTTCGTCACCCGGTCGCCGAAAGCTGGCACACGCAGAACTGTGCCATTCTCGGCGATGCCGCGCATCCGACACTGCCGTTCCTGGCCCAGGGCGCGAACATGGCGCTTGAGGATGCCTGGGTGCTGGCCGAGACTCTGGCCACCCGCGCCGACCCCGGAGATGCCTTCACGGCCTACCAGGCCGCGCGCGCATCGCGCGTGCGCCGCATTGTCGCTGTGGCCAATCGCAATGCGCGCGCCTATCACCTGCGCGCACCGCTGCGCCCGCTTGCCCATGCGATACTCAGACTCGGCGCGCGCATCGCCCCGAATGCCGCCCTGCGCCGCTTCGACTGGCTCTATGACCATGACGTGACACGCGCGCCGCTTCCCACCCCGGGCCATTGAGCGCCGAGCTGCAAGCATCGCGCGCAGGTATCTCTTCTTCGTCAAAATATCCCCGCCGGAGGCATCCGACACATGCCACAGGCACCAGACACGGGCCACTTGAGGCGCGCCCGCACGCCCCCGGCGACAGATCGCATTCGCCCGCGCAAGCCCGCCCGAGCCTTTCCTCAGCCCAGCATATCCGGGCGCAACCTGCACCCGGCTTCGGCCAGCGCCATCTCCCCGTCCAGATGGTGCAGCCGGAAACGCCCCGCTGCGGCAAGTTCCGCCCCGGCGGCGATCATGCGGCAGCAGGCGGCGGCGCTCACCGCCGCCCATCCCGCGCGCAGATAGCCATCGGCTGCAAGCTCGGGCGGCGCGCGATCCGTATCGCCCCCGCGCAGCGCCTGCGACAGCGCCTTGAGGCGATCGATCACCGCCTTGGCGCGGGCCGCCGCAGCGCGATCTGGGCAGTCGGCAAGATCGCCCTGCGCGCGGGCGAGAAACTGCGCCAGCCCCGCGCCCTCGTCGCGCAGCAGCCGTCGAAGCAGGAAATCCTGCGCCTGAATCCCCGTGGTGCCCTCATAGATCGCGATCACCCGCGCATCGCGCGCCAGTTGCTCGACCGGCCACTCGCGCGTGTAGCCCGCACCTCCCAGCACCTGGATCGCCGCGCTCGCCACCTCGAAGCCGGTTTCGGCGCCGAAATTCTTGGCCAGCGGCAACAGGAAACCCGCCAGCGCGCGCGCCCCGGCATCGCCCCCCCGCGCCCGGTCGAGCGTGACCGCCAGATCCAGCACCACCGCGTGCAGCAAATCGGTGCGCGCGCGCATCGCCATGAGCTGGCGCTGCACATCGGCGTGGCGGATGATGGGCACCGGCGGCGCGTCGGGCGCGCCGCCCTGCAACCGCTCCGATGCGTAGGCCCGCGCGATGTCGCTCGCACGCCGGGCGACACCGAGCCCCTGGCAGGCGGTCTGCAGGCGCATCAGCTCGATCATGGGAAAAAGGGCCGGAAACCCGCGCCCCGGCTCCCCGATCATCGTGGCCCGCGCGCCGTCGAATGTCATCACGCAGGTCGGCGAGCCGTGCAGACCCATCTTCTCCTCGATCCGCGTGACCGTGACCCCGTTGCCGCTGCCATCGTCCAGCCGATCGGGCACCAGAAACAGCGACAGCCCGCGCGTTCCGGCCTCGGGCGGGCCGGTGCGCGCCAGGGCCAGATGCCCGATGCGTTCGGCCATGTCGTGATCGCCAAACGAGATCCAGCATTTCGTGCCGCTGATGCGCCAGCCCTCGCCATCGGGCTGCGCGCGCGTGCGGATGCGCCCCACATCCGAGCCCGCATCGGGCTCCGAGATGCAGATCGTTGCCGCCCAATCGCCGCGCGCGAGGCGCCGCACCCACTGCGCCGCGATCTCTGACTCGCCCCCCGCCAGCAGATGCTCCGCCTCGCTGCTTGATCCGCTGGCCATCATGAAGGCCATCGCCGCGCCCTCGAAGGCCGGGCTGGCGGCGGCGTGCAGT
>PWLT01000408.1 GCA_003558415.1 Hyphomicrobiales bacterium | reverse complement strand
CGGCGAGCGGCGGCGGGTGGAGATTGCGCGCTGTCTGGCTTCGGAGCCGAAATATCTGTTGCTGGACGAGCCCTTTGCCGGCGTGGACCCGATCGCGGTGGGGGATATCCGCAACCTCGTCGCCGAGCTGCGCGAGCGCGGGATCGGCGTTCTGATCACCGATCACAACGTGCGCGACACGCTTGAGATCGTCGATCGCGCCTATATCCTGCATGACGGCGTCGTCCTGATGAGCGGCAGCGCCGATGAGGTCGTGCGTGACGAGAATGTGCGCCGCGTCTATCTGGGGCAGAGCTTTCGCATCTCGTGAGCGTTGAACAGGTCAGGCGATGGCAGAGCGGATCACCCAGCGGCTGAGCCCGAGGCAGCGCCAGCGCCTGCTCGCCGCACCCGCGCTGCAGGCCGGTTTGGCGCTGCTGCGCATGCCGCTGTCCGAACTGCTCGAGGAGATCGAGGGTGAGGTCGGGCGCAACCCCTTCCTGATCTACGAGTCGCCGGCACCCGATGGCGCCGCAGCGAGCGAGGCGCGGGCGCATGACAGCATCGAGCGGATCGCCGCGCGCCCGGGGCTGATCGACCGGTTGCACCAGCAGATCGGGTTGATGAAGCTCGATGCGCAGACGCGCCGCTGCGCCGAGTTGATGGCAGGGGAGTTGCGCGATGACGGCTATCTCGAGACGCCCCTGGACCAGATCGCCGACTACCTGGACCTGCCGCTGCACCGGGTGCAGGCCGGTTTGCAAGCCCTGCAATCGTGCGAGCCCGCAGGGGTCGGGGCGCGCAGCCTGTCGGAGTGCCTCGCGCTTCAATTGCAGGACCGGGGGGTCCCCCATGAGGTGAGCGAACAGGTCGTCGCCCGGCTCGAAGCCTTCGCCGAGCGCGACTGGCCGGCGCTCGAGGGGGCGCTCGGGCTGCCGCGCCGCGAACTCGAGCGCATTGCCGAGCTGCTCCCCTCGCTTGCCGCACACCCGGTGGAGCCCGATGATGCCGGCGTCTCCGCCCTGCGCCCCGATCTCATCGTGGAGCGTGCGCCCGATGGCACGTTGCGTCTGCGGACGCGATTTGACGACCGGGCGACGCTGCGCCTCGACATGGCGCTGCTGGGGCGGGCCGGAGCGGACGGTTTCGCCCGCCAGTGCCGCAGCCGCGCCCAGATGTTGCTCGACGCCCTTGAATTCCGGGCCGGCACGCTGCGCCGCATCGGCGCGCATCTGCTGGAGCATCAGCACCGGTTCTTCACTGGCGGTCCCGAACACATGCGCCCGCTCTCACGCGCGCAGCTCGCCGCCGAGCTGGAGCTTCACCCCTCCACCGTGGGCCGCGCCGTGGCGGACAAGGCGATGGAGTTCGAGGGGCGGCTGTACCCGCTGTCGAGCTTTTTCTCGCGCGCATTGCCGCAGAATGAGGGCGCCGATCTCTCCGCATTCGTGGTGCGCCGGCGCGTTGCGGCGCTGATCGCACAGGAAGACGCGCGAGCGCCCTTGTCCGATGAGGCAATCCGCACTGCATTGCGCGCGGAGGGCGTTGACATTGCCCGGCGAACTGTCGCCAAATACCGGATGTGGATGCGCTTGCCCTCGTCGCGCCAGCGACTCAGGGCGACGCGGCATCGCCGGGTCCCGAGCGGTTGGACCGGCGGCGCGAGAGAGGGCTGAATCGCGCGGTTTGCTGCGCGCGCAAGACCCTGCCAGCCTTGGATGGAGGAGCCCAGATGCGGTACCAGATCAGCGGAAAACAGATCGACGTTGGAAATGCGCTCCAGACGCATGTGAAGTCGGAACTCGACATCGTCATGGAGAAATACGCCCAGCGCCCCACCGAAGCGATCGTGGTGTTTTCCCGCAACGCCCACCAGTATGTCTGCGAGGCGACGGTGCACCTCTCGACCGGGCTGACCGCCCAGGCCAAGGCCAGTGCCAACGAGATCTATGCCGCCTTCGATGGCTGCCGCGACAAGATGGAAAAACAGCTCCGCCGCTACAAGCGTCGCCTGAAGGACCATCACCGTGTCCGCTCGCAGCCGGTTGAATTTGGTGGCGCGTCCTCATATATCGTCGCCGCATCGGAAGGTGAGGACGCGGCGGAGCCCGAATCCCTCCAGCCGATCATCATTGCCGAGATGCAGACCCGCATCCCGGCGCTATCGGCGGGTGAGGCGGTCATGCAGATGGAACTTGCGGAGACCCCGGTGCTCGTGTTCCGCAACGAACGCCATGGCGGGGTGAATGTCGTTTATCGGCGCGATGACGGCAATATCGGCTGGATAGATCCGCAGGAAAACAGATAACCCCGCGCAGTTGGCCGTTTGATCCGTTGGCGCAGGCGCACAAACGTGTGCCGAGCATTTTCAATTTTCTTAGGTACAGGGACCGCGCATGCAACTTTCTCGTCTGATCAGACCGCAAGCGGTGAAGGTTTTCGGGCATCAGATCAGCAAGAAGCGTCTGTTTCAGGAGATTGCCGAGACGGGCGCGGCCGTCTACGGGCTGGATGCGAGCGAAGCGGTGGATGCGCTGCAGGAACGCGAAAGCCT
>PWLT01000473.1 GCA_003558415.1 Hyphomicrobiales bacterium | reverse complement strand
GGCTGCGGCGGCTCGTCGACGCCGCGTTGTTGGCGCATCTGGGCGATCGCCTCGTGATGCATGCACTCGTGGCGCGCTTCGGGCGCGAGCGGGCGACGGCCGAAGGCTTCGAGGCGGGCGCCTGGGAAGCCGCGTTCGTGGTGTGGCGCGAGCGGCTCGCTGACGGTAGCGAGCGAGCCGCGCCAGCGACAACCACCTGGCACGAGCACGACCTCGATCAGGCGCTCGCGGCCTGGCGCTGGTGCTTGGCGCAGGCGCGCGACGATGACGCAGCCGCGCTCGCCGTCGGCCTCCTGCGGGCGCTGGGTCGCAGCGGCCGCAGCGTCGACCAGGCGCGCGCCGTCGCGGACGCCGTGCGACTGGTCGCGGAGCGTGAGGGTCCCGTCCGGGATCGGATCCTGGCACGCGTGTTGCCGTTCGCCGGCGGCGATGCCCTGGAGGCGGCCGACGCCGCTCGCCAGGCGCTCGCGTTGGCGCGCTCGACGGGCGACGCGCTCGCGCTCGGCTGCGCGCTGACGACGCTGTTGCGCGTCGAACCGAGCGTCGAGGCCGAGGACCGCTTCGAGGAGGCGCGCTCCGTGCTCTCGGGCGTCGGCGACGAGCGGGGCGTGCTCGAGGCGCTGCTCGGCCACGCGGACGTGCTCCTCGCGAAGGGGCGGCTGAGCGCGGGTGAGGCGCTCCTGCGTGAGGCACAGGCGCTCGCCGACGCGCTCGGTGACCGTCTGGCCCGGGCGGCGGTCATCCACCTGCACGGCGTGGCGGACCTGATCCGCGGCGAGGCCGAGGCCGCGAGCGACCGACTGGCGGCTGCGCGCCGGCTCTACGCGTCCGAGGGCGCGGTTTACCGGGGCTCCGGCACGCTGGCGAACGAGGCGTGGTTGGCGTTCCTGGAGGGCGACCGTGCCAGGGCGGAGCGTTGCGTCGAGGCCTTCGTCGCCAACGAGCGTCGTCACCGGGACGTGCGCGTCGTGGGCGCGGCGCTCCGCAGCGCTCTGTACGCCCGCTTCGGTGAGCACGCACGCGTCGTCGGGGAGGCGGAGGACGTCCTGCGGCGCTACGGGTCCGCCGGACGACCGTCGGTGCTCGGCTTCTTCGCGCACCAACGCGCCGCGCGCGCCCTGGCCGGACTCGGGGAGGTGCAGCGAGCGGCCGGGCACCTCCGTCAGGCCGTCGCGTTCGCGCGTGCCTGCGACGCGCCGCGGTTCACCGCCCGCGTGGTGCTCAGCGCGGCGGCGCTGGCCGCCACGGCGCGGGCCGACGGGGCGGCGCGCGCCTTCCTCGCGTGCGCTCGTGCGCATCGGAGCCTCGAGCGCGTGTTGGATGACGACCTCGGCGCCATCGAGGCCGTGCTCGAAGACGCGGTCGGAGAGCGACTCGCCGAGCAGCCACATGGGCTGGCCCATCCGTTGCCCGTGGCGGGCGACGACGACGCAGCGCTCCTCGCACACGTCGAGCGCCTGCTGGACGCGATCGACCCGCCATCCTGACATCACGCGGCGTTCACGGCCACCCCCGTAGCGTCCGTGTCGGAGGTGGTCCCGATGCCACGAACCTACGCGCACCGTACCCGTCCCGTCCTCGTCCCGATCGTCCTCGCCGCGCTGCTCGCCTGCGCGGCCGCCCAGACGGTCGACCCCGCCACCCGTACCGTGACGCTCGCGCCGAGCGGAAGGGACGACACCGGCGCGTTGCGCGCCGCGTTCGACGCGTGCAGGGCGCTCGGTCCCGGCTGCACCGTGCGGCTCGAGCCGGGCGTGTTCCGCACCGCTCAGCACGTGATCGAGGGCTTCCGGGGCACCTTCGAGGGCGCCGGCATGGACGTCAGCGTGATCGAGCCGCTCGCGCCGCTGCGCGTGTCGACCGACGAGACCGCCATCGCTCGTCCTCCGACGCCCGAGAACCCCTGGCCGATGCTGTTCGTCTTCATCGATCCCGAGATGCGCATGCGCGACCTCGGCTTCCGGGTGGTGACGCCCGAGACCACCGACACGTGGACCATCTTCGGCATGGAGCTGAACGTGCTCGCGACCATGGTCTCGTTGACCGGACATCGCGCCCGGGTCGACGTCGAACGGGTCGCGATCGACGCGGTCGAGGGGCCCTGGTTCGGCACCAGCCTGATCAACGGCTTCTTCGTGCAGGGCGTGCTGCCGGGTCCATCGGGGGGCTTCGGTGACCGGCCGAGCCTGGCGGGCCGCGTGACGATCCGCGACGCTCGCTTCGACGGGCCCGACGGCGGCGTGTCGATCTCGAACCTGAGCGGCGCCGAGGTCGTGATCAGCGACAGCGTCTTCGACGGCGTCTACAGCGTGCTGATCTCGGACGTCGGCGAGAGCCGCATCGAGGTGCAGGGCAACGTCATCCGCAGCAACGACGTCGCGGTCTGGGTGGCGGCGGGGGAGCTCAGGCAGCCCTCCGGTCCGAGCACCGTGGTCGTGCACGGCAACCTGATCCAGGCCGACCCCGGCGCCGCCGGCGTCGAGGTGCTCGACATCGGCGAGCCGCGCACGCTGCGGCTGTACCTGATCGACAACCG